>NZ_JBBMFO010000021.1:0-37784 GCF_040096015.1 Peptoniphilus hominis (ex Hitch et al. 2025)
TTTATTCTAAATTCTTTTGTGTATTTTGGCATGAAAAAACCCCTCCATCCTTATTCCGGATTTTGGGGTTCACTTCATTTTATGCCTCGCCTTTTTCTATAAATTTTGCAATTATTTTAAATTTTATTTTTCTACAACTTTATAGCCCATGTCTTTTAATATTCCTGTGACAGAATTTTCTGGCACAAGGTGGGCTGAACCTATTAGGATAAAGTAAGTGTTTTTGCCATCTTTTTTTAACAAGCCGTCAATTTTTTGCGCCATGCCCTTGTCTCTTTCGCTGGAGAGTGCCTGGCTAAATTTTTCTGAGGCCTCGTCGCCCTTAACTGATAAGATTGATTTCATCTTAACCCTGTCGCCACTTTGCCAAGCCTCAAGTATCTTGTCCAGGCCGGAATTAATATTTTTGTAGCCATTTCTTTCGATTTCACTTGTTAGGGACTCAATCATCTTTATATAGGCTGCATTGTCAAAGTTTTCCAGGATATTTGATTGGTATTCCATGGATTCAAGCTCGTCGATTTGGATTTTATTTAAGAGACTCAGTGACATAAAGTAGGACTCAATGCCTAAGCTTGCCTTTGGAGATTCAGGTCCTGGGTCAGAGGATAGGGCGTTATAAACTGCCCAAGGCTTTAGGGATTTCACTTGATCTTCCTTCATACCAAAGCCTTCAAATATTTTTAAGACCCTTGTGTACAAATCTTCGCCCAAATCATCTTTTAGATTTTTTCCGTCCTTGTAATAAATTTTTTCGCCCATCTTTTTTGCCTCTTCCTTATTTGTCACATCTATTTCCATGTAAATTTTGTCAGAGGACTTTAGGGCAGAAATAATATTTTCATCAAGGGGATAAAGGGAGCTCTTGCCAACGTGAATGGAGCCCAGCATATAAATTTTGTTGTCCTTATTGGAAACTTCGTAGAAAAATCCCTTGGAGACCTTGCCTGCGTCTTGCAAGACCTTATTTACAGCGCGGTTGTAAAGGGAGATCATCTCTTGGAGAGGAATTTTTGAATTTAAATATTTTTCATCAGCTGAGCCCAAAAAAATTTTTGCTTCCCTTAAATTTTTCATTTCAAATTTTTCATCATTTAAAAGTTTTGAAATTGAATTTAAAATTTCAGCTCTAGTCAAATCTTTAAAGGCGAAATCTCCACCTGTGGAAATTTCTCTATCTTCAATTTTTTCTCTTGCAAGTTCGTAGAAAGCCTTGGCGTCATCAAGGGTCACTGGCTTTGTAAAATCTTTGCCATCTAAAACAAATTTTGCAGGGTAAATACCCATAAACTGTGCTTCGTTTAGGTCTTTTATCGCCCAGGAACTGTATATTGGATTTTTATTTTGCGATAAATCTTTCTTTTTTGATTTTACTTCTTGGACTTCCTCTATTTTTTTATCTAAAGTATTTTGCTTCTCCACACTTTTTACATTGTTAGCCTTTACTTCTGTAACTACAGGAGCAGCCGCAGAGACAAAGCTTGGAAGTAAAAGTGTCGGTACAAGAAGCAAGCTAGAAAATATTTTTTTAAATTTTTTAATTTTACTATTTTTCTTCAAAAATCATTCACCTCTTATAAATCTCTTTCAGATTTTCTAAAAGTTTTTCATTGGCGTCATCATCTAAGATACAAATCCTAAAATAACTTTGGTCTAAATTCTTAAAAGATGTGCAGTCGCGAATTACCAGGCCCTTCTCCAAAAGTTTTTCGCGAAGTTTTGTGGCATTAGGTCCACTTAAAATTCTAATCAAAATAAAGTTTCCAAAACTTTTGTGGGGCTTTAAATTTTTTATTTTAGAAATTTCACTAAAGATGTAATTTCTCCTTGAACTTATAAAATCAAAGACCTCTCTAAGATAATCCTCATCAGAGAACATAATCTTGCCGCAAATTTCTGCAACAGAATTTATTTGCCAAAGGACTTCCTTATTTTTAAAGTAGTTTAAAAAATTCTCATCAGAGGAAAGTCCATAGCCCAGCCTTATGCCAGGTAGGGCAAAAAATTTTGATGTCCCTCTTACCACTGCGAGATTCTTGTAAGAATCAATTAACTTTGTGGAAGAATAGGTGGACATATCCGTGAACTCAATATAAGTCTCGTCCACTAAAATTTTTGCATCAGTTTCATTTAAAATTTTTTCTATTTCATCTGCACTTAAAATTGTGCCAGTGGGATTGTTGGGGTTTGCAAAAACTAAAAATTCCACACTTTTTTCCTTGATAATATTTATAAGGTCATCTAAATCAATTTTAAAATCATTTTTTTCTTCTAAATTATATTCAATTATCTCAGAATTTATTTTATTAAGCTCATTTTCGTACTCGGAGTAACAAGGAGACAATATCATAGAAACTTTTGGCGCAAAAAATTTTATTGAGTCCTTTAAAATTTCTGTAGACCCAAGTCCAAGGACTATATTATGGCTTTTACAATTTACATAATTTGAAATTGAATTTCTTAAATCTATGTAATCTACATCGGGATAGCTAGAAAGCAAGTTTAAATTGTCTAATAGGCCGTCGAGAGCTTTTTTGCTGGGACCAAGGGGATTTATATTTGATGAAAAATCTCTTATGTCCTTTATTTCAATGCCCTTATTTTTTGCAATTTCAAAAACATTTGCACCATGACTGTTCATTAAAACACCTCTTCCATATTGTACCCTATTTGGTAAAATTTTTACATTTAATATATAATATTGGGTAAGAAGAGAGTGAGGTGGCTTATGAATAATTTTAGAAATGATTATAACGATTTTGGTTCGAGAGAAATTTATGAGGAGATAAATAGAATTTTTGACGAAAAAATTTCTGGCTATGGAACTGATGAGATTTCAAATTCTGCCAGAGATTTAATTTTAAAGGAAATAGGAAGGGACGCCGACATTGAATTTGTATCTGGAGGCACTGCCACAAATATTTTGGCTACAACTTTTGGCCTTAGACCCTACGAGGCAGTTTTGTCTGCATCTACAGGCCACATTACCCATCATGAGACAGGATCAATTGAGGCAACGGGACACAAGGTTGTGACAATAAAAACGTCTGATGGCAAATTAAGGGCAGGGGACATAAAAGATTTAGTGGAAAACCAAGCTGGCGAAGTTGATGTAAAGATAAAGGTTGTATACATTTCACAAACCACAGAAGTTGGCACAGTTTATTCTCTTGATGAAATAAGAGAAATTTATGAAGTTTGCGTTGAAAAGGACCTATACCTATACATTGACGGTGCGAGAATTGCTCACGCCATGGCAGCAAATAATACAAAATTATCAGATTACGCCAAATATTCCCACATTTTTTCCATTGGCGGCACAAAAAATGGGGCAATTTTTGGCGAGGCCCTAGTTATTTTAGATGAAAATTTGAAAAAGGACTTCAGATATTATCTAAAGCAAAGAGGAGGAATGATGGCAAAGTCCTTCTTGATCGGTCTATCTTTTAAGGTCTTACTTGAGGATGGTCTCTACTACAAAAATGCCAAGAGAGCCTATGAGATGTCAAGGCTTCTTGTAGATGGACTAAAGGAAATGAATAGAGAGCCACTTTTTGGCGAGTCCAACCAAATTTTTATTAAGTCAAGCCCAGAGGAAATTGAAAAATTAAAAGAAGAAAATATTTTTGAAATAGATAATGTGAGAGAGTCAATAATTAGACTTGTTACAAATTATAGAACTAGTGAAGAAGATGTGAGAGGATTTCTAAATTCTCTTAAAAATTAGGAGGAATTATGTTAGAAAGAAATATGACAGTTGAAGCTGCAGTAATGGAAAATCCAAAAGTTTTACAGGAGCTCCAAAAACTTGGCGCAGAATATGATTTTATAGCCATGGAAAGCTTGGAAGATGCCCTAAAATCCCTTGGCGAAGATTGCGATGCCTTTATAAAAAGAGTTGAGGGCGAGACTGACTTTAAGGACATGGACAGGGTTAGAAAGATGAATAAGGAAGAGCTCATTAACTATATCGTTGATGAAATTCACCCTTATGAACTGGCAACAACTGAAAAGATTGATGAAATTTTTAGGGGAGCAATAAAAAAATATTACAGAGAGAGGGGAGAACAACTCTTTGTAATTTACGAAGTCCTATTACTAATTAAGGCAGAACTTGTATCTCACTTCTCAAGCGAAGAAGAGTTTGAATTTAAGGATGCCTTGGCAGGAAAAGATGTTGACTTCGAAAATCTCCTTGCAGAGCACGAAAAGACTATTGGACTTTTTGACAGGATAAAATATTTAACTCGCGACTACAAGATGAAGGCAGAAGAGCCAGAAGTTAAGGAACTCAATAAACTCATGGGCGAACTTGACGAGGACATGAGAAGACATATTTACATTGAAAATGAAATTTTATTTAAGATGTAATTTTATAATTTAATAAATTTTAATGGTTTAGCTTTTGGCTAGACCATTTTTTTGTCCTTATAAGTTTCATATCATTCCGAGGATGGATTCCTATCATTCCGCTTGGCTTGATATCCTTCCGATAAAGTTTTATAATTTCCTTAAGTGAGGAGAAGATAAAATGTATATTGGAGTAAAAGAAATAGCTAAGCTTTGGAATATATCTGAAAGAAGGGTAAGATTTTTGTGCTCAGAGGGAAGAATAGACGGAGCATACAAGGAAGGTAATATATGGAAAATCCCTGAAGATGCAGTAAAACCTTCTGACGATAGAAAGAAAAGTTTAGAAAAATTATTAGAAACAATAGATAAGAAATTAAAAAAGCTAAATTCTTTAAGACCTTTAACAGAGGGAGAAGTTGAAAGGTTAACAGAAGACTTTATGGTTGAATACACTTACAATTCTAATGCAATTGAAGGCAACACTCTTACATTGAGAGAAACAGATATGGTGCTTAGAGGTCTCACTATAGGACAAAAACCTTTAAAAGACCACATAGAAGCAGTTTCTCACAAAGAAGCTTTTTACTTTGTAGTTGATTTGGTAAAAGAAAAGAGAGACTTATCTGAAAGCATAATAAAACAAATACATTATCTAGTATTGGGAGATAAAAAAGATGATAGAGGCATTTATAGAAGAGTTCCAGTTAGAATTATGGGAGCCAGTCACGAACCAGTTCAGCCTTATTTAATACAACCCATGATGGAATCTCTCTTGATAGATTACAAATCATCAGAGGAAAATCTTATAAAAAAATTAGCTAAATTTCATATTAAATTTGAGTCAATACATCCATTTATTGATGGAAATGGAAGAACAGGAAGATTATTAGTAAATTTGGAACTCATGAAGCATGGATATCCGCCAATTGATATTAAGTTTAAAGATAGGATGAAGTATTATAATGCTTTTGATGAATATCATAGGAAAAATAATTTAGGAGCAATGGAAGATCTCTTCGCATCCTATGTAAATGAAAGACTTGATGAGTACATTAGCATATTGGAAAGTAAATAAAAAATTAAGGGTTGTGAAGTTTTAATAATTTCCAGCTTTTTTTAATAGTTATTATCATATACTTGTAAAAAATTATTTCCAGTGTTATTATAATAAGAAGAACACCCCCAGGGGGTATAGGAGGTAATATGGAGAAAAAATTTGATGTAAGTGGCATGACATGTGCAGCTTGCGTCGCCAATGTCACAAAGGCTGTAAAAAAACTTGATGGCATAAGTGATGCAAATGTAAATCTCATGACCAACTCAATGAAAGTATCTTACGATGAAAATAAAGTTAATGACAATAAAATAATTAGTGCAGTGGAAAAAATTGGCTACGGTGCCAAGGTCGCTGGCGAAAAAGTTACAGGGGAAAATAAAAAAGAAGATGGCAGAGAAGGTCATTTAAAAAATAGACTTGTGTCTTCTCTAGTTTTTATGCTTATCCTCATGTATGTTGCCATGGGTCACATGGTCCACCTTCCCACTCCCATGATTTTTCATGGCAGAGAAGGGGCAATAATTTTTGCCTTCACGCAATTTCTCTTGGCACTACCAGTAGTTTATATCAATAGAGAATTTTACATCTCTGGTTTTAAGGGGCTAAAAAATAGGGCGCCCAACATGGACTCCCTAGTTGCCATAGGCTCTGCGGCATCTCTCATTTACGGAATCTTTGCCATTTACATGATGGCTTATGGATTTGGTCATGGCGACTTGGAAATTGTGGATGCCTATAGGACTAATCTATACTTTGAATCTTCTGCCATGATTTTGACCCTAATAACTGTGGGAAAATATCTTGAAGAAAAATCTAAAAATAAGACTAGGTCTTCCCTAACAAAATTAATGGATCTTGCGCCAAAAAGGGCTACAGTCCTTGAAAATAATGAAGAAGTTCAAAAGAATATTGAAGATGTGAGAGTCGGCGATGTCATAATGGTAAGGCCTGGAGAAGCTGTTGCAGTTGACGGAAAAATTATTGAGGGCACATCTTCCCTTGATGAATCTGCAGTAACTGGTGAATCAATTCCAGTTTCAAAATCTGTAGGCGACAGAGTTATCTCTGCCTCCATTAACACAACGGGGTCCTTTAAATTTATAGCAGAAAAAGTTGGAGAGGACACAACAATTTCTCAGATAATAAAATTAGTTGACCAGGCAAATGAATCTAAGGCTCCCATTGCAAAATTGGCAGATAAAATCGCAGGCGTTTTTGTGCCAGCAGTTTTAATTATTTCTGCCCTTACCTTTATTATTTGGACAAGCCTTGGCTACGGCTTTGAAAGTGCTCTTAACTTTGCAATTTCTGTCCTCGTAATTTCTTGTCCTTGTGCCCTTGGACTGGCAACACCAGTTTCCATTATGGTGGCAACGGGAAAAAGTGCAGACTTTGGACTCCTCTTTAAGAATGCAGAAGTTTTGGAAAATCTTCACAAGATTGATGCCATTGTTATGGATAAGACTGGCACAATTACTGAGGGAAAGCCAAAGCTTACAGACATTCTTACAGACTTAGACCAAGATGAATTTTTAAAAATTGCAGCATCAATTGAAAAAAATTCACAGCACCCACTGGCAACTGCAATTTTAAATTATGCTGATGAAAAAAATATAAAAATTTCTGAAGTAAACAATTTTGATTCAGTTAGCGGCAGAGGTCTAAGTGCAGACTTAGATGGCAAAAAATATTTTGCCGGAAACAGAGAATTTATGGAAGAAGAAAAAATTGATATAAAGGACTATGAAAAGAAGGCAGAAAAACTTGCAGGAGAGGGCAAAACTTCCATGTACTTTGCCAATGAGAGTGGGGTAATAGGAATAATTTCTGTAAAGGACCTTCCAAAGGAAAGCTCCAAAGATGCCATTGCTCTTTTAAAAGCCATGGGCAAAAAAATAATAATGCTTACTGGTGACAACGAGAAGACAGCTTTAGCCATAGGGCGAGAAATTGGCGTGGATGAAACTTTTGCAGGTCTACTTCCAGATGAAAAAAACAAAAAAATTGATGACTTACAAAAATCTGGCGACAAGGTCCTCATGATTGGCGATGGAATAAATGACGCACCATCCCTTGCCAAGGCTGACATTGGCATGGCAATAGGTCACGGCACAGATGTGGCAATAGAGTCTTCCGATGTGGTCTTAATGAGATCAGACCTCTTAGATGTTGTCTCTGCCCTTGAACTTTCCAAGGCAACAATAAAAAACATCAAGGAAAATTTATTCTGGGCATTTTTCTACAACACAATTGGTATTCCCCTTGCGGCAGGTCTTTTATACCCAGGCTTTGGCATAAAATTATCGCCAATGTTTGGTGCCTTTGCCATGAGCATGTCTTCAGTTTTTGTTGTGAATAATGCACTAAGGCTTAGAAGATTTAAGCCAAGGGGTATAAGTTCTTTAGGAGAAAGAAATTCTAAAGAAGTCAATGAAGAGAATGTAAAAATTCAAGAAGAAAATAAGCTAACTACAATAAAAGTAGAGGGCATGATGTGTGAGCACTGCGAAAAAAGAGTAAGTGAAGCCCTGGAAAAAACGGGTAAAGCAAAAAATGTCCTTGCCAACCACCAAGAGGGCACAGTAAAATTTGTCGATAGCGGAATCACTGCAGAAGAAATAAAAAAAGCAGTGGAAGAAGCAGGTTATAAAATTATTAAAAATAAAGGAGAAAATAATATGGAAAAAATTTTAAAAGTTGAAGGAATGTCTTGTATGCACTGTGTAGCTCATGTAAAAGAAGCACTTGAAAAGCTAGAAGGCGTAAGGGAAGCCGATGTAAAGCTTGAAGAAAAGAGAGCAGAAGTAAAACTAGACAAAGAAGTTTCTGATGAGGCCCTTGTTAAGGCAGTGGAAGGCGCAGGTTACTCTGCAAAAATAGAAAAATGAGAGCAGACAAGGAAGTCCAACTTAGGAAGTTAAAAACTGTCAGGGGACAAATTGATGGCCTTATAAAAATGGTTGAAGAGGACAGGTATTGCCTGGACATATCCAACCAGCTTATGGCATCAATCTCCATCCTTAAAAACATAAACAAGGATGTCCTGACAGCCCACCTAAGGGGTTGCGTCAAAGACTCCTACTCCAAGAGCCAGGAAGAAATTGACGAAAAAATTGAAGAAATCAACACAATTATAAATAAGTTGTCAAAGTAGGTTTGATATGAAATTTAAAAAATTATTTTATTTATTTGTAGTCTTAATTTTTCTTGCGGCTTGCAAGAAGGACCAAAGTCATGAGATAAAATTTTCCACTGGAGAAGTTTATAAATTTCAAGATTTATCTGTGGAAGTAATAGCTGATGAAGAAGATATGACTACAAGAGAGATTTTTTCTTCTGAGGATAATGAAGAAAAGTTAGGGGAGATAATAAGTCTCTTGGGAAACTGTAAGGTAGTGGACCAGGAATATTCCTATGCTTCAATCCCAGACCACAATTCTTTATTAATTAATCTACACAATAAAGATGAGGAAGATACAATATATATGTACGACTCAGAAAGAGATAGGAACACAAAAAAATTCCACTATTCTTTTTATGGAAAGCTTGGCAACCGGGAAGGTCCTACACTCTTATCAGATGACGACTTGATTTCAGAAATAAAGTATATAATAAATAAGTTGTCAAAGTAGGTGTGATATGAAAATTAAAAAAATATTTTATTTGTTAGTAGTCTTAATTTTTCTCACAGCTTGCAAGAAGGACCAAGCTCATGAGATAAAATTTTCCACTGGAGAAGTCTATAAATTTGAGACTTTATCTGTGGAAGTAGTTTCTGACGAAGAAAAAATGACTACGAGAGAAATATTTTCTTCTAAGGATAATGAAGAAAAGTTAAAAGAAATAATTAGTCTTTTAGAAAAGTGCCAGGCTACAGATCCAGGCTATGGCTATGATTCTATCCCAGATTATGATAGTTTAATTATTAAACTAAGGGATAAAAATAAGGAAGATACAATTTTTATGTACGACTCAAAAAGAGATAGAAACACAAAAAAATTTCACTATTCTTTATATGGCAGTCTTGGAAAATACGATGGGGCTTGCCTCTTATCTGATGAGGATTTAATTTCAGAGATAAAATATATAGTGGACAAATAAAAAAGTCACGGTAGATTTTACCGTGATTTTTTAATGTTTAAAATTTTACCAAGTGCAGAGACCAGTTTTTTCTTGAATCTTCCAAAGTATTCTCATGAAAAATCTCTTTTCATAATGATCTTCAAGAGGAAGGGTGTAGTCCCCGCCTTCATTATTCCAAAGTCTTTCAAAATATGCTTCCATTTCTCTTGTAATATCAGAATTTTTTTCCATTTCAAGAGCTAGGTTTGTCTCCAAGTTATAGTTGTCCAAATTTCTCCTTGTGTAGTTGGCAGATCCAAGTATGGCAAGGGGATTTTTGTCCTTGAATTTAAAGTAAATGAATTTTGTGTGAAACTGCTCGCCAGATGTTTGATACCAGCGAATATTTATTTTTGGATAGTCTTCCTTTAATTCACAGAGGGCAGGTCTATTTGGTGATCCATTTTTCTCAAGTCCAAAGGCATCCTTGTTTAAATCTGCAATGATTTTTACATCAACGCCGCGTTCTGCTGCTTCGCCAAGGGCTTTTAAAATCCTAAATTCTGAAAGGTAAAACATGCCAAGACTTATTTCGTCGCCCTTTTTTGTCTCCCTTATATTTTTATAAATTTCTTCAAAGATTTTTCCTTCACTAATAACTTTTACCTTGTAAGGAGAAGTGACTTCTTCTGCCTTAAAATTTTCTATTGCGTCAGGTAATTTATCGAAAAATATAGATTCAGACTTAATTAAATCTTCCATGGCCTTGCCGCGAAAGACAAGAGCAACATTAGAGTGATAAGCAGATGGGTCGTGTGGGTTTGCAGAGGCAACTAGGGCTTCCTTTTCTGAAATGACAACTTTTCTGTGGTTGCCCTTGAAGTTTGCAAGCTTTAAAATTGACCTCACATTTACTTTTTCTCCGTCCTTGTCAAAAAAGTTTCTTATCCAGCCGCCTCCAGATGTGCCAAACCACTTGACATAGGCTCTGTAGCCGCCAGATAAAAGAGGGTTGGAGTCACGCATTTTATTTAAGTCAGTGACAACCACTTCAATTCCATTTTCACGAAGCTTCTTTAAATTATCTTCTTCATAGGCACCGTAAAAATTATTTATGGGGTCTGTGACAAATAAAATTGGCATGTCAGGATTTTCTTTTTTCTTTGCCACTAAAAGGTCTGTCATCTCTTCCACTTGATTTGGAAAGTCCATGGACTTGTCGTATTCATCATTGTAGAGGAAAAAATCAATCATGAGAAATTTTTCGGCATTTTTTATAGTTTCCAGCTCGCGCTTAAAAATTTCCTGCTCATGAATCCTCTTGCCATCCTTAAGATAAGTTAAATCATATAAAAACTTACAGTCAGCATCCCTAAAATCGCTGGATACATTGGTGCCAGGAGGATTTTTTGTATTTAAGCTGTATAAAATTGGAATAAAAATAAGTAATAAAATAATTAAAATCATAATTTTCTTTTTCTTTTTCAAAATCTTCTCCAAAAATTAAAAATTACTTTGTAGGGATCAGGTCTTGGACCGTTGTCCCAAGCTTTCCATAAACTCTGTTAAATTTAATATAATATTTTCCTGTATTTTTATATCTAATATAAAAAGATATCTCTTCTCCATTTCTCAAATTTTCATTTTTGCTCCACTCAATGCTTGGATTGTGAAGGATTTTTTCTATATCTTCCCTGTCCTTCTCATTTTTTAAACTTACAATTTTTGGATATTCTAAAATTTCTATCTCAGCCTTGCCAGATCCATCATAGCCAGTGAAGTGAAACTGAATTGTGAGAGGGTCCATGGTCACATAGGCGTCAGGTTTTCTTAGCTTTACATAATAAAAGCAAGTGGAAAATATTATTAAACTTGCAAAAATTATAAAAGTTAAATTCTTTTTAGATTTCAAGTTCTTATTAACCATCAATATCACTCCTTTTTTTTATTATATCAAAGTTTTAAGACTAACTTGTAAATAAAATTTTACAGGAAATAAATTGACAAGTGTTATGGTGTGTTATATAGTGTTATATAACGAGGAGGCAAAATGAAAATTATTTTAATAAATGGATCCCCAGTTCCTCTTTACGAGCAGATAAAAAACGCAATTAAAGAAAATATTCTAAAAAATAAAGTTTCTGAAGGCGAGCAGCTCCCTTCTGTAAGGACTCTTTCTAAAGATTTAAAGGTAAGCATTTTGACAGTAAAAAAAGCTTACGATGAGTTGGAAGAAGAAGGTTTTGTTGAATCAAGACAGGGACTTGGAACTTTTGTCGCAGGAAAAGACTCTGAAGTAAAAAGAGAAGAACTACAAAAGAAATTAGAAGAGCATTTGCAAGAAGCAATAAATTTGTCTATTCAATTAAATTTAGACAAAAAGACAGTTTTAGAATTATTTGAATTTTTATACAAGGAGGGCTTGGACTATGACGAATAAAATTGAAGTTAGAAATTTGAAAAAAACTTATGACAATTTTGTCCTTGGGGAAAATTCCTTTGATATAAAAAAGGGATTTATCACTGGATTTATTGGGAAAAATGGAATGGGAAAGACAACTACAATAAAGTCACTCTTGTCCTTAATAAATTATAATGGAGAAATTTTTGTAGACGGCCAAGATGCAAAAAACTTAAATTATCTTCAAGATGTGGGGATAATTATGGACGATTCCTTCTTGTCAAAGGACTGGAAAATTTCCATGGTCAATGAGGCAATGAAGTGTGGCTATGAAAATTGGCAGGAAGAAAAGTTTTTTGACTATATTAAAAAATTTGGAATAGAAAAAGATAAAAAAGTTAGAGAATTATCTCGTGGAATGAAAATAAAATTAATGTTTTCAATTGCGCTTTCTCACAAGGCAAATCTTTTAATTTTAGATGAGCCAACAAGTGGACTTGACCCAAGTATGAGAGATGAGCTTACAGATATGTTAAAGGAATTTGTGGAAGATGAAAATAATACAGTGCTTTTTTCCACTCACATAACAGAAGATTTAGACAGAATTGCTGACTATATTATTTTTATCGACCAAGGAAAGATCCTTGAAAATTCTAGTAAAGAAGATTTTTTGGAAAAATATTTGCTTTTAAAGGGAGGGGAAGAAGATAGAGAACTTTTAAAAGACTTTGAAATCCTTGGCATAAAATTTTCAGGCACTTCCTTTGAAGCCCTTGTAAAAAATATTGAAATAGGAAAAATTTCAGATGAATTAATTCTTGAAAAGCCAGACATAAATAAAATTTTAGTTTTATATGGGAGGAAAAAATGAAGGACATTAAAAAAATTATGGAACTAGATTATATTTCAATTAAGCCTTATTTTACAATAAAAAATCTTTTAATAATGGTTATACTCTATTTAGTTTACTTTTTTATGACGAAAAATCCACTAATAGCAATCTCAATGCCCCTATTATTTGCCATGATGTATTCCTCTTACCCTTTCCTTGTGGGAGATGAAGCTGGTATAGATTCACTTTACAAAATTTTTGGCATAAAGGGAGATAAAGTTGTGAAAGGAAGATATGCCTTTGCCTTAATTTTATTTATGGTATCTATAATTATTGGGCTAATATTTTCCCTTGTGGCATCATTTTTTGTGAAATTCGATATAAAAATTGTCCTTCCAATTATTGGGTCTTTCTTTATAGTTTTTGTTTTTTTGATTTCTATGCAGTATCCCCTTTATTTTAAGTATGGATACAAAAAGGCAAAGACACTTTCAGCTATTAGTTTTGTGGTAATTGCTCTAATTTCTATTTTAAGTACGACCTTCAGAGATTCTTTAAAAGACTTATTTAATTTAATGACAAATAATAAATTAATAAGCATTTTAATTATCCTATTTATAATTTTTGCAATAATTTCTATTTCAATAAAGCTTTCAGAAAAATTTTATAAAAATAGAGATTTCTAAAAAAGGTGTTGGAAAAAATCCAGCACCTTGTTTTTTTATATAATTTTATTCGTCGAAGCCACCTGTATAGAGCTTGTAATAAATTCCTCTTTGTTCTAGCAAGTCTTTGTGGTCGCCTCTTTCCACGATTTCTCCATTTTGAAGGACTATTATTACATCAGAGTTCATAATTGTGGAGAGCCTGTGGGCGATGACAAAAGTCGTTCTCCCCTTCATGATTTGATCCATGCCTTCTTGGACAATTTTTTCTGTACGAGAGTCAATTGATGATGTTGCCTCGTCAAGGATCATAACGGGTGGGTTAAATATTTCTGCTCTAGCAATGGATAAAAGCTGCATTTGCCCTTCAGAAAGTTCGCCACCTGCTCCAGTGATAAGAGTGTCGTAGCCATCTTCTAGGTTCTTTATAAAGTCGTGAGCCTTGGTCCTCTTAGCTACTTCAATAGTTTTATCCATGTCCACATCATCTACAGAGTAATTTATATTTTCTGCAATAGTGCCTGTGAAGAGATGTGTGTCTTGAAGAACCATGCCAAGTGATGATCGAAGGTCCTTCTTTTTTATTCTCTTAATGTCAATGCCGTCAAAGGTAATTTCGCCCCTGTCAATGTCATAAAATCTGTTAATCAAATTTGTTATTGTAGTTTTTCCTGCGCCCGTTGCACCAACAAAGGCAACTTTTTGTCCTGGCTTTGCGTAGAGATTTAAATTTTTCAAAACTTTATTTTCGCCGTCATAAGAAAAGTCTACATACTTAAATCTTATGTCGCCTAAAAGTTCTCTGTAGTCATCTGTATTTAAGTCGTGCCAAAAATATTTTTCTTCTCCATCTATTTGTCGAAGGACTTTTTCCACATCCCCTGAATAATCTTCTGGCTCAACTTCTAGGAATTCAAAGATTCTTCTTGCGCCTGCTAGGGCAAGGACAACTGAATTTATATTGCCGCCGATTTGTCCCATGGGACCAGTTATAGTTCTTGATAGTTGCAAAAAGGATGCAACGACGCCAACTGTTATGCCAAAGCCACCGTGAACTGCCATTAGTCCACCTATTAGGGCAAATAAAATATATTGAAAGTTTCCAATGCCAAAAATAAGTGGAAATAAAAATAATCCCAATCTATTCGCAATCATTGTGTTGTTCATTAATTCGTCGTTAATTACTGCAAAGTCTTCCCTTGCAGCATCCTCGTGGTTAAAAACTTTTACAACTTTTAGTCCGTCAATCATCTCTTCAATGTAACCATTAGTCTTGGCAAGGGACTTTTGTTGGCTCAAGAAATAATGGGAAGACTTACCACCAATTACATTCATGACAAAAATCATAAGTCCCACTGTAAAAATTATTACAAGAGAAAGACTAGCTGATTGAGAAAACATGGCTACTAAAACCATAATTATTGTCATAAGTGATGACACAAAGGAAGGGAAGGACTGGGCAATCATGTCGCCTAGTGCCCTTACATCATTTGTGTAGTAGGACATAATGTCGCCGTGACTTTTACTATCGAAGTAAGAAACAGGAAGAGCCTCCATCTTTTCAAACATAATCTTTCTCATGTCGCCAAGGGTGTTTTCAGAAATGTAGACCATAAGCCTTGAATAGGTAAAGGATGAAAGCACACCTATCGCCAAGAAGCTTCCCATCTTAATTAGCATAGACAAGAGCTGAGAAAAGTTTGGCACATCCATTTTTAGTAGGGGAAGGACATAGTCGTCAATTAGAAATCTCATAAATAAGGACATAGAAATTGTGGCGAGGGATGAAATAATTACCAATACAGAAACTGCAAGGAGTTTATACTTGTGCCTTTGAAAGATAAAGGACAACAATTTTTTTGCAGCTTCTTTATTTTCCTTTGATGTAATTTTTGTCCTATTCTTTTGCATCAAAATCACCGTCACTTTCTTGAGTTTCATTAATTTCTCTATAGATTGGACTCTTTTTGATGAGGTCAGCGTGCTTACCTATAGACTCAATTTCTCCCCTATCCATGACAAGAGTGTAGTCAGTATTTTTTAGGGACTTGATCTTTTGTGAGATCAAGATTTTTGTCATGTCAGGCCTTAGATTATTTAAAGACTCAATTATTTTTTCTTCAGTCTTGTTGTCAAGAGCTGAAGTGGAGTCGTCCATAATTAAAATTTTTGGATTTTTAAGAAGAGACCTGGCAATAGAAATTCTCTGCCTTTGTCCACCAGAAAAGTTTGTGCCACCTCTTTGCACCATCATGTCCAAATCTTTTTCTACATCAATAAAGTCGTCGCAAGAGGCAATGTATAGTGCTTCCTTTAAGTCATCATCACTTAAATTTTCATTTGCCCACTTTAAATTCTCGCGAAGAGTCCCAGTGAAGAGTTGGTTTTTTTGTAGGACTACAGAAACCTCATCTCTTAAAGAAACTAGGTCGTAATTTTTTACATTTTCTCCCCCAACATAGACCTCGCCCATTGTAGTGTCAAAGAGCCTTGCTATTAAGCTTATAAGGGTGGACTTGCCTGAACCTGTAGGACCAATTATGCCCACATAGTCGCCAGAATTTATTTTTAGATTAATATTTTTCAAAACTGCCTTGTCTAGGTCTCCTGAATAGGAAAAGTAGACTCCGTCAAAAATAATTTCGCCATCTTTTACTTCTTTTACAGGATTTTCAGGGCTGACAATGGATGGAGTAGTTTCTATTACTTCATTGATTCTTCTTATGGAGTTTCTCGCAATGGTAATTTGCACCAGGATCATTGAAAGCATTAGGAGTGAAATTTGAATTTGAATGGCATAAGTCACAAGCCCTGTAAGGGCACCTGTTGACATATTGCCTGCCACTATATAGTGACTTCCCAGCCAAGCAATTAAAATAGTCATGAGGTATGTGGAAAAACTCATAAGTGGATTTGAAAGGGCAAGAAGTTTTGCTGCCTTGATGTAATTATTTTGAAGTTCATCAGAAATGTCGTCGAATTTTTTTATTTCCTTGTCTTCCCTGGCAAAGGACTTTACAACTCTTATTGCAGACAAATTTTCAGACACAGCAGTGTTTAATTTGTCAGTGATTTTAAAAACTCTTTCAAAAATTGGATAGGCGCCTTTAATTATATAGCCCATGCCCAGGGCAATTAGGGGGATTATAATAACAAAGGTTGGCGCAAGTTCTCGCGAGAGCTTAAAGCTCATGATAAAGCAAAAAATCAGAGTGAGAGGGGACCTTATTGCCATCCTTATAGTCATTTGAAATGCCATTTGCACCATTTGCACATCAGTAGTCATCCTAGTTATAAGAGTTCCCCTCTTGAACTTGTCCATGTTCTCAAAGGAAAAGTTTGTTATGTTTTCAAACATGGAGTAGCGCATATTTTTTGCAAGACCAGAGGATGCCTTTGTAGCAAGATAGCCTGAGATGATGCCAGTGGCAAGGGATATTCCTGCGACAACAAATAAAATAAGACCGTAGTGGATTATATTTTCTCTTGCATTTTTAAGTATGCCCTCATCAATGATCTTCGTCATGAAAAAGGGAATTGCTGCATTCATTAAAACTTCTATTAAAACAAAAAAAGGCGAGAGAATAGCATATTTTTTATACTCGCCTAAATTATCAAAAACAACTTTTAGCATATAGCACTTCCTAAATTTTTATTATACTTTAATATATCTACCCAAAAAAACTTTGTCAAACATTTTACTAAATTTATTGTAATACTTTACTTAAATGAATTGAAATTGTGATTTTTTTGTACTAATATAATATTAAGAATATTTTATTATTATTAATGGAGGAATTATTATGACAGACAATAAAAAAGAAAAAGATTTAATTGAAAATTCAAAAACTCTTTCTGATGCAAAAAAGAAACAAATGAAGGCAAATATGGACCAACAAAAGCAAATTAATTCAGAAAACAGACCAGACTCTGATGTATATGCTAAGACAGAAAGAAAAGATCCTGAAACAGGAATCGAAATTCCAACTGAAAATTCTGTTGAAGAAGCTAAAGAATGGGTTGACAACGAAAATAGAATGTAAAAATTGGCCTAGGAATAGGCCTTTTTTCATAAGAGGTGCAAATGGATAAAAAATTTTTAGAATGGCTCCTTAGCATAAGGACGGAGACATTAAATAGGTATATGATTGCAATTACACACCTGGGAACAGGCGGTGCTATTTGGCTCTTCACCACATTTATTTTATTTTACTTGGGATTTAGAATTGAGAGCGTAAATATTGCCCTTGCCCTAATTTTTAATGGAATAGTTTGCAATTTACTTTTAAAAAATATTTTAAAGAGAAAAAGACCCTCATGGATATCAAAAGTTGAGCTTCTTATTAAAAATCCAACAGACTTTTCCTTTCCATCAGGGCACGCATCTTCATCCTTTGCAGCTGCTTTAACTATTTACTTTTACTTTAAGGGCATGGGAATATTTTTCCTTCTTGTGGCAACTTTAATTGCCCTCTCTAGGATTTATCACTTTGTCCATTATCCCAGCGATGTAATAATAGGAGCAATACTTGGCATAGTTATTGCCATACTTACAAAAAACAATTACGATAAATTTATCTTAGAATTTTTGCAAACAAATGCTGCCTTTTTATTTAGACCTCTTCCTAAGATCTGAAAAAAATTCGCTTATTAAGTTTGCACATTCTCTCTCTAAGATTCCAGACTCATAACTTATCCTGTGATTAGTTATGAGTTTTTCTATTTTTTGGTGAGAAATAACTGCACCAAAGCGCTTGTTTCTTGCGCCGAAATATAAATTTTTTATGCGGGCATTTAAAATAGCGCCCACACACATGAGGCAGGGCTCTAAAGTCACATAGATGTCGCAGCCTTCCAAGTGATAGGAATTTAAATTTTTTGAAGCCATATTTATAGCCATAATTTCTGCATGGGCAAGAGGAGAGTGAAGCTCTTCTTTTTTATTGTAGCCATATCCAATTATTTTATTATTTTTTACTATGACACATCCTACGGGCACGTCGTCAGATAAAAGTGAGCGCCGTCCATAGCGGATTGCCTCTTTCATATACTTGATTTCCATAAAATTATTATAGCAAATAAAAAAATTTATTGTAGGCAAGGAATTTGCCTTTATAAAAGATATATGAAAAAATTTCTCTGTGATATAATATTAATTGGTGATAATATGTCAGAAATAAAATTAGAGCTTGAAGTGTGCGGCGGCTGCAATGAAAAAATTGGCGTCAAAGATTTATCGAGTATCTTAAAAGATTTAAAACCCTACAAGAGAGAAGAAATCACAGTGGGCTTCGACGGAAGAGACGATGCCTGCGTCTATAAAATAAACGATGACATCTCCCTAGTTGAGAGCTTGGACTTTTTTTCTACAATGGTAAAGGATCCCTATGACTTTGGAAGGATTGCATCTACAAATGCAATATCTGACATCTATGCCATGGGTGCAGAGCCAAAGTTTGCCCTAAATATAGTTTGCTTTCCTGAAGGAGAAAATCTTGAAATTTTAAAAGAAATTCTTCGCGGCGCAGGAGATGTTTGTCGCGAGGCAGAAGTTTCAATAACTGGAGGACATTCTATTCACGACAGAAAAATTAAATTTGGCCAATGCGTTACAGGTCTTTTGAAAAACAATGAAATCTGGACCAATAGGGGCGCAGAAGTGGGCGATTATTTTATTCTGACAAAGCCTCTTGGCGTTAGCCTAGTTATGAGCGCTTATTCTGTGGGAATGACCTCAGAAGAAAATTACATAGAGGCAATAAAAAATATGACCACATTAAACAAGTATGGAGCAGAAATTTTAAAGAAGTACAAAGTTTCTTCTGTTACAGATGTGACGGGCTTCGGTCTACTTGGCCATCTGGACGAGTGCACTGAAGACTCTGTAGAAATTTTTGCCGACCAAATAAATTTCTTGCCGGGAAGTTATGAAGCTGCCAGTGAATTTTTATTTACTGCAGGCGGTCAGAGAAATAGAAGGGCACTAGAAGATAAGGTTGAATTTACCTTTGATGACTTTGCCCTAGAAGAAGTTCTCTTTGATCCACAGACTTCAGGTGGACTTCTCTTTGCTACAAAAAAAGATGTAGCAGATAAAATTTTAGGAGAAATGAAGGAAAGTGGCATACCTGCTTTTTATGTAGGTCGCGTGATACCAAGAGAAAATAAAAAATTTAAGGTGATATAAATGGAAATTGATGCAAGAGGATATGCTTGTCCAAGACCAGTAATTATGACTAAAAGGGCAATTAGCGAAAATAGTTTAGAAGAAGTTTTAGTAAGAGTAGATAACGAAGTTGCCACAGAAAATTTAAAAAAGATGGCAGACCAATTGGGCTATACAACAAGTATTGTTGAAAATTCAAAGACTGACTACGAAGTTCATCTAAAAAAATCAGTAGATGGAAAAAAATCTGAAGTTGTTAGTGATGAATATGTTGTAATCTTTTCATCAGACAAACTTGGCATTGGCGAAGAAGAATTTTCCAAAAAATTAATGGAATCCTTCACTTATGCCCTATCAGAAGAGGACAGCCATCCCAAATACATCTTGTGCTACAATCACGGAGTACATCTAACTACAATAAATGAAAAAACTGTGGAAGACTTTAAAAAATTAGAAGAAAAGGGCACAGAAATTTTATCCTGTGGACTTTGCCTTGAAAATTATAAGTTAAAAGACCAACTTAAAATTGGCGAAATAACAAACATGTATAGAATTTGTGAAATTATGACTAAGTACAGAGTCGTAAAACCATGCTAGAATATTTTCTCTTGACCTTTGATTCCTCAAATAAATCAATAAAGGCAGAGAGAGTTCTAAGGAGAAACAAATTAGCCGCAAGAGTAATACCAGTGCCTGAAGAATTATCTAAGGGCTGCGGCTTTGCTGTGAGACTAGATGGGAATTTAGAAGAGGCAAAAATTTTTTTGCGTGAAAAAGATATTTGTCCCAAGGGAATTTATAAGTTCCTAGAAGAAAATTCTGCTAGAAAAATTATAAGGATTGATGAAAAATGATTTACTTAGACAATTCATCTACAAGCCTAGTAAAACCGGATGTGGTGGCAAAAACTTTATATGAAGCTGTCGCCAGCAGGAAATTTTCCAATCCATCTCGTGGATTTTATGATGAAGCTATAAATTCAAGCCAGGCAGTCTACGATACTCGGGAGATTATTGCAGATTTTTTTGGCATAGAAGATCCACTTAATATTTCCTTTACGGCAAATATAACTACATCTTTGAATTTAGTTTTGTCTTCTCTATTTAAAAAGGGCGACCACATTATTACAAGCCTAACAGAGCACAACTCTGTCCTAAGGCCCCTCTATCAACTTGAAGATAGGGGAGTAGAACTTTCTTTTATAGACATTGATGACAATTTTAATTTAAAATTAGAGGAATTGGATAAATATTTAAGGGAGAACACTAAGGCAATAGTTATTACTGCAGAATCTAATGTAAGTGGAGCTCTGACAGATTTAGATTACCTTTACGACTTTGCCATAGACCACGATCTTTTAGTAATAATTGACGGAGCACAGGCTGCAGGCACTGTGAAAATAAAATTTAATGAGAGAAAATACCCAAGGCTAGTTTTTTGCATAACAGGTCACAAGGCCCTCTTTGGTCCAAGTGGCACTGGGGCAATAATAGATTTGTCTGGCGAAAAATTTAAAAATGTCTTTACTGGCGGCAGCGGAGTAAATTCCTTTGACAGGTTTAACCCACAAGACATGCCCGATGTCTTCGAATATGGGACAATTAATTTTCACTCAATTATTGCCCTAGGCGCTGGGGTAAAATTTATTGATGAAGTGGGCATAGATGAAGTTTCAGGAAAAGTTCACGCCCTTCGCAAAAAACTTTTCTGGGGCATAAGAGATATTCCTGGCATAAAACTATACTCAAATGAAAAAGACACATCCATAGTTTCCTTTAACTACAAGGACTATGCCTCATCAGAAGTCTCAGAAAAATTATATAAGATGAGTAAAATTGCCTCAAGGGGAGGAATCCACTGTGCGCCACTCTTTCACCAGAGAGTGGGAACAAAAAGTCAGGGCATAGTGAGACTTTCACTTTCCTATTTTAACAATGAGGATGAAATAGATAAGACAATAGAGACAATAAGAAAGCTAAAATAAGCACACAGGAGGAACAAATGGCATTTAAAATAATATCTGATTCTTCATGCGACTTAGATTTAAAGACAATTGAAGAACTTGATATAGAAGTTTTAAAAATAAAAAGCACAGACCAAGAAGGCGAAGACCTGCCAGAAGAAATGACTAATAAAGAAATTTACCAAGAGATGAGAGATGGCAAATTTTTTAAAACTAGTCAAATAACTTACTACGAATACTTGCAAAAATTTGAAGACCTGGCAAGTCGTGGCAATGATTTTATTTGCATCACACTTTCATCAGGAATGAGTGGAACTTTTCAAAATGCCTGCATGGCAAAAAAGGAAATAGAAGAAAAATATCCTGTAAAAATTGAAGTCATTGACTCCCTTGCAGCTTCAGTTGGCTTTGGTCAAATAACATACTTCGCAGGCCTTGCAGCAAAAAATGGAGCGAGCTTTGAAGAAGTCGTGAGCCTGGTAAAATTTTTGGTGGAAAACACCAAACACATCTTTACAGTTTTTGACCTTAAATATCTCTATGAAGGCGGCAGAGTTTCCAGAACCAAGGCAAAAATCTCTAGCGTCTTAAATATTTTGCCAATCCTTGAAGTTGATGAAGAGGGAAAAATTTATGTGTCAGAAATTATTCGTGGCAAAAACAAATCCTACAGGAGGATGGTGGAAATTATTTCTGAAAATTCCATGTCAGATGGAAGTGACAGAGTCTTCCCAGTTTATGCAGACGACAAGGAAATTTTAAATCCCCTTATTTCTAAACTAGAAAAAGAAAATTACCACAAATTTTTGTCACTGGAGATAGGTCAAACAATAGCAGCCCATGTAGGTCCAGACATTTGTGGACTGGGATACCTGGCAGAAAATATTCCTGAAGAATTTATAAAATATTTGGACTAAAATAAAATTTAAAATAAAAATAATGCAAAGTAAAAGGAAGCCATGTTTGACTTCCTTTTTTTTTAAGCACTTTGTAATTTTGGTTTTTCTGTCATCTTCTTTAGAGAATACATTGCAATTAAAAATACTATAAATTCAGATATAAAGGCGCCTAAGAATAGATATCTTGCTCCAAAAATTTTTACACATAGGTAAATGGAGAAGAAGAGGGCGACTGAACCTCTCATTATATTTATTACTATGGAATATTTTGGTTTTCCAATGGCAGAAGAAAGGGTTGCTATAAATAAATTGTGTCCTGCCAATAAAAACATCAAGGCGTAAAGCCTTAGGGGTCTAATGGAAGATGAAATCATAGTTTTATTTTCTAAAAACATAGAAAATAATTTTTCTGCCCCAAAATATGATATGGCATACATAATTATGGAAATTATAAAGATAAAGATGAAACTCATTTTTATAATTTTTAAACTTTTTTCTCGCTCTTCTGATCCATGATAGTAGGAAAGGAGTGGCAGAGTTCCGTGGCAGACTCCTTGGAAGGTTGAGTTTGCAAAGACGGAGAGGTAATTTATAACTGCATAGGCTGATAAAAATTCTGGCGAGATGTATTTTATTATGAATAAGTTAAAGATAAAGACAAAGGTTGCTGTGTTAAGTTCAGAGATAAATTCCCCAAAACCATAGGCAACAGTTGTCTTTAAATAGGACAAAATTTCTTTTGCCCTCATTTTAATTTTCACAAAGCGAAGGTAGCCATTGGCAGCTCTAAAATGAATAAAAAATATTAGGCAAGATAAAAATTGCGCAATGCCCGTAGCAAGAGCTGCACCTCTCACTCCCATGTGAAACTTGTCGATTAAAATATAATCTAAAATAATATTTGTCAGGCAGGCAGAAACTGCACCAATTATTGCAGTTCTAGGAAAGCCATCCACCTTTACCAATACTTCAAAGGCATAGGAAATTATATAAAAGGGCGAAAAGAATACAATCACAGATAAATAATCGTGAGACAGTGGAAATAAGGTTGAGTTTGCCCCCAAAAATAAAATTATTTTATCCATAAAAATCAGTGCAAGGGCGGCAAGAAGACCTGCAAAGGCAAGGATAAAAATAAGTATAAAGGTAAAGACCCTATTTGCCTCGTCTCGATTTCCCTTGCCAAGCTCAATGCCAATTATGGTTTGTGAGCCAACGCCTGTTATAATGGCAATGGCAAAGAGAAAATTCACATAGGGAATAACTATTGTCACTGCAGATAATTCTAATTCACCTGCAAAATTTGCTACAAAAAATCCGTCGACAATTGTGTAAATTGAAAAGACCCACATAGCAATTATTGATGGGATAACAAATTTGAAAAATTGTCTCTTTAAGTTCATAAAACACCTCTAACTCCTAAATTATATATCAGCCCTATTTTTTAATCAAGAAAGACAAAATGGAAGGTTAGCTATTATCAAGAAGGATTCTCTTTGATATAATTAAAGATAATTTAAGGGAGGAAAATTATGAAAAAAATTATAGGAATTTCTGTAAATTCACTTAGGGAACTTTCTCAAAAAGATGTTGGACAAATTGGAGTGGAGGGTCAAGACTGGCAGCTTGTGGCAGCAGATTACATTAGGGCCATAGAAAGAAATGGCGGCCTGCCAATTTTAATTCCAAACATAAAAAGCCTTGAGGACATGAGTCTTATCCTCGATAAGCTTGACGGACTACTTTTATCTGGCGGCCACGATGTTAACCCAAGAATCTATAAGGAAAGAAACAGTGGAAAGGCTGGCAACTTTGACAACCTAAGAGACCAGCAAGAAATTTTTATGACAGAGTATGCCCTTGAAAGGGACCTACCTATACTTGGAATTTGTAGAGGTCTTCAAATTTTAAATGTCACTCTTGGCGGATCCATTCACCAAGACTTGCCTTCAGCAGGCTTCCCTGCCCACTCACTTAACAATTCACTGAGAAATGAGCCCTCACATTTATTAAAAATTTTTGAAGATTCTCCCCTCTATGAAATATTTAAGAGAGATGAAATTTGGACAAACTCCTACCACCACCAAGGCATAAATGAACTAGGAAAGGGCTTAAAGATTGCCGCACTTTCAGAAGAAGGACTTGTTGAAGCAGCTTATCTTGATGATAAAAAATTTGTCCTAGGAGTTCAGTGGCATCCAGAAATGATGTACGACCATGAGGAAATGAATATGATCTTTAAAAAATTTATTGACGCTTGCAAATAATAAAAGGGAAAAATTTTATATGGACACAAAAATACCCTTGCTAGATTTTTAGCAAGGGATTTTTGATTTATTTTCTATTCAAAGTAGTCAATTATGCCTTTAACTGCTATGCCAGTGTCCTTGTGATAAACTACTCCGTCGCAGTGAGGCAAGTTTTCTGTTCCTACTTTCTTCTTTGCCTCTTCGTAATCTTTTTTCTTGGCAATTTCTATTGTGCCTGGGTAATGGTTTGGTCCATTTTCGATGTAGACTACATCTTTTTCGTAGCCAGGAACTTCTTCTAGCTTGTGGGTGAAGTCCTTTAATCCACTTTCCTGAGCCTTGTAAAATAATTCTTCCATCAATCTATCGTAGTGTTCCTTTCTCCTATCAGAAAACATCAATTTGCCAGAGATGTCATCGTCACCTCGAGCCATTTTTTCAATAGAAGGTCCGTATCCTGCACCATCCATAGCTTCAATCTTTTCATCAAAGACAAAATTCTTATCATGGTCTAGGACATAGCGAAGTTCCATAGGAGTAGTATAGCCAGATTCGTCATTAAAAATTCCATTCTTGTAGGAGTAATTTTCATTAGCTACAATTGCAAGAAAAATTAATTTTCCATCTTCAAAGAAGTCCTTAACAAGATGAGTATAATAAATTTGGTAGTCGCCAGGGTTTTTCATAGTTTCAATATTTTGAACTTGATTTGAAAGCAAAAGTCCTAGGGCCTTGTCCCTTAAATTATCCTTTGACTCAATTAATTTTGAATTTTCTTTTCTAATTTCTTCGTTTTTATAAATACCATCTACTTTTTCCTTGGAAAGTTTAACTATTCTACCATGAGAATAAATTATTAGATCTCCTGCTTTATCTTCAGTCTTTTGTGTGTCCTTGTTATTAAAGCTCACTCCCATAAAAATTCTTTCGTAGTCATCTAAAGTCAAGTCGCCAAGAATTTCTGCAAGAGGAAATTTTTCACTTGATTCGCCAAGATTTTCTCTTGCAATAAGGAGTTTTATTTCTGGCTCATTTACTTTTTCCTTTTCACTTTCTTCAACTTTATTTTTTTCAGCCACTTCTTCTTTATTGGAATTTTTATTTTTGCCACAAGCAGTGAAAAATAAAATTGCAATTAAAGAAATTATTATAATTTTTAATTTTTTCATATTATCACCCTTTTAACTTATAATATAATAAAGCAAGAGGAGATTCAATTACAAAAATAAAATTAAAGCCTTAAATTATGGTATAATGGTTGTAATTTTAAATAAGGGGGATGCTATGAGAGCTGTAATAACTGTTATTGGTAGTGACAAAATCGGTATTGTATATGAAGTAGTAAAGAAGATGGTGGAATTTGACTTAAATATTGTGGACATCACACAAACAATTTTAGACGACTACTTTACAATGATTGTAATAGTTGACTTGACTAAGATGAATGTTGAGTTCCAAGAAGTTGTTGACGCCTACGAAAAGCTTGGCGAAGAACTAGATCTTTCTATTAGGGTTCAACACCAAGGTATCTTCGACAAGATGCACCAAATTTAAGGAGCTATTATGGATAAGAGAAGAATATTAGAAACAGTTAGGATGCTTGACCAAGAGAACCTAGACATTAGGACTGTAACTCTTGGCATATCACTTTTAGACTGTATAGATAAAGATGGAGAGGCTGCTCGCGAAAAAATTTACAATAAAATTATTAAGTACGGCAAGCACTTAGTTGAATACGCCAATGAAATCGGTAAAAAATATGGCGTAGAAATTGTAAACAAGAGAGTTTCAGTTACACCTATTGCACTTATTGCAGGGGCAACTCAAGAAAAAGACTACACAGAATTTGCAAGGACACTAGATAGGGCTGCAAAGGAAATTGGCGTTGACTTCATAGGTGGTTTTTCTGCCCTAGTTCATGGAGAGATGACGCCAGCTGATGAAATTTTAATAAATTCTATTCCTCGCGCCCTTGCTGAAACAGAAAAAGTTTGTGCTTCAGTAAATGTTGGGACAACAAAAAAAGGTCTAAACATGGATGCAGTTAAATTAATTGGCGAAAAAATTGTTGCCACTGCAGAAAATACTAAGGATGCAGACTCCATTGGTTGCGCAAAACTCGTTGTCTTTGCCAATGCAGTGGAAGACAATCCCTTTATGGCAGGAGCCTTTCACGGAGTTGGCATGGGAGATGTTGTCCTTCATGTTGGAGTTTCTGGTCCAGGCGTAGTTAAGTATGCCCTAGAAAAAGTTAAGGGCGAAAGCTTTGATGTAGTTTCAGAAACTATTAAGAAGACTGCCTTTAAAATCACAAGGCTTGGCGAACTAATCGGCACAGAAGTTGCCAATAAGGTGGGAGTTCCCTTTGGAACAATTGACTTGTCCCTGGCACCAACACCAGCTATTGGCGATTCCGTTGCAAGAATCCTAGAAGAAATTGGCGTAGAATTTGCAGGAGGACATGGAACTACAGCTGCCCTTGCCATGTTAAATGACGCAGTGAAAAAAGGTGGAATCATGGCATCTGACCATGTTGGCGGACTTTCTGGTGCCTTCATACCAGTAAGTGAAGACGAGGGCATGATTGAGGCTGCAAGAAATGGTCACATTGGACTAGATAAGCTTGAAGCCATGACTTGCGTGTGCTCAGTTGGTCTCGACATGATTGCAATTCCAGGAGACACTAAGGCATCAACACTTGCTGCCATAATTGCCGACGAAGCCATGATTGGAATTATAAATCAAAAGACAACTGCCGTTAGACTCATCCCAGTAATAGGAAAGGGCGTTGGCGAAGAAGCAACCTTTGGCGGACTACTTGGCTCAGCACCAATTATTCCAGTCCATGCGGGAAGTAGTGAAAGATTTGCCGCAAGAGGAGGATTTATTCCTGCTCCAGTACACAGCTTTAAAAACTAAAAAACAAATTTTAAGTGTAGGTGGACTGCCTACACTTTTTTTAATATTTGCAGTTATTACTCATGAAATTTAGATTTTAAAAAATTAGAATGGAGATAAGTTATGAAATACTTGACAGCATCAAACCTTATTTTATTTGTTGGAATTTTTATATTTGCAAGTTTTATCCTGGAAAAAGATAGTAAATTAAAAAAATTTTTGGGCATCATCTTAATATTTTTGGGCCGCATCTTAAAATTTTTGAATTTTTAAATTTAAAATTAAAAATAGAAATAGAAAAATAAAAATCACAGGGAGCTTGCACAAGGAGGCAATATGGAAGACATAATACTTGTAAAAAATATTGAGAAAAACTTTAAGGGCAAAAAACTCTTTTGTGATTTTTCTTTTTCTGTGGAAAAAAATACTGTCCATGCCCTTGTTGGACCAAATGGGTCAGGGAAGACGAGCCTACTTAGGATTTTGACGGGCATTTATAAGTGCCAAGGTCATGTGGAAGTCAAGGCTTCCTATGCTATGCTACTTGAAAATGACTACCTCTATGAGGAAAAAACTGGCATGGAAAATATAAATATCTTCTCCCTTTATTTTGGCGCAGACAAGAAAAATTATATAAAATATTCTGACATACTGGGGATTACAGATGACCTTAATAGAAAAGTTGCAACTTATTCCAAGGGCATGAAGAGGAAATTATCTCTTCTAATTATTGTCTTAATGGATAGGGACATAATCTTTTTAGACGAAGTAACTTCTGGGGTGGACCCCCTTTCTCGAGTGGAAATAAGAAAAATTATTGCCAGCTTAAAGGAGGAAGGCAAGACTCTTGTCATCACCTCTCACGACTTATCTGAGATAGAAAAAGTTGCCGATAAAGTTACCATGATTAAGGATGGAAAAAAGTTTATTCACCAGAGAAATTTCTCAGCTTGGAGAAGATCTTGAGGACTTATTTATAGAGGAGGGATCAAAATGAAGGACAAGGATTTAAATAAAGCGGCAAGATACATAATCTTTAGGGACAAAGAAGTGATGATCAACACAATTTTATTTTTCCTACTTGCCCTTGCCTACCTCTTTTCCCTTTACAAGTTTCTCTTTAGGGCTAGGGGAGAGGATTTTATCATCTTAATGGCCTATGCCCTCATACTTGGCTTTGGAATAATTGGATCCAACACTATTCTTGTAAATTTAAGTCTCAGGGACAAGCTAAGTGGCAGGTTGGAGTTTTTATTGGGGACTGGACTTGATGTAAGAGAGATAATAAAGGCATATTCAATTGAAAACTGGAGGCTTTCATCTCTTGCTTCCTTCATAATTTTTTTTGGAACTTATGTGATTTGTGACTTGGACAAATCCTTTATCGCTCTTTACCTAACCTGTATAACCCTTCATTATTTTTTGATCTTGACCCTTAACATAAAGGCAATGTATAGGAAGAATTTTAAGTTTTTCAAAAATATAGTTTTTTTTAGCACGAGTCTTATGATTTATCTCTTGGGAAATTTTTCTGGAAGGATTCTAAAATTTCTAGGCCTTATAAATTTGGACTTAAGCCTATTTTTAATTCTTACAAATGTAATTATTGGTCTTGCTTTAGGACTTTATTCTTTTTTCCAAGTTAGAGAATTAGAAAATGAAAATGTAATGGAGGTGAAGGCAGAGTGGTCTTAAAATTAATTGGTCTTGACCTAAAGAAAATCCTGGACAGGAATGCCCTCTTAATGGGTTTATTTGGACTTATTTTTACCCTTCTATCAAGGGTATCTCTTGAAAAAAACACAAGTCTATCAAGGCTCATGGGTCTAGAGGGTCTCGCCCTCCTCTTTTTTGTTTTTGCCTTAGAGTTTTCCAAGGGGACCCTCCAAGAAGACAAGGCTAGGAAAAAATTAGAATTTCTTCTTGCCAATGGCGTCTCCATAAAGTTTTTGCTAGAAAAATATTTTGGGACCTTATTTTTTTTAAGCCTCATTACGCTTTTGCCTTCCCTAATATTTTTTGGCGTGAAGGCAAGGATTGGGGTCCTTGAAATTTTAAACTTCCTACTTACAGCTGGCCTTTACACAAGTTTTTTAATTTTAAAAGTTTTAAATACAGAAAACATGAACAAGATGGCGGGGATCCAAAGGAAGATATTTTTTCTTGGAGGCCTTGTACTAATAGTCTCAACTAATATTTATATTTTCACTTCTGTGATAAAATTGTACTTGATAAGCAAGTTTTTAATTTTAATTTTTGCAAATATTTTTGTGGCAATAAAGACAAGCAAGGAAAGGATTGCGGTGAGTTACTTTTGATGGGGAAGAGAATTTTAAAAATAATAATTTCACATGCCGCTCTGATTTTTTATTGGTCCTACCTCTATAAGGCAGGCGAAATTACAAGTAAGGATCCAATAATAAACTTAACTTCCGCAGGATTAATCCTAATTATTTATGGCTTCATTTACACAGAAATTACTAAGAAAGAGGATAAAAAAACTGACGGACTTTATATTTCTGCCTCACTCTTATTTTTTGCCCTTGCCCTAAATAAAAATTTGCATTTTTTAATTTTCCTTGGTCTAGGACTTGTGACTTCAATTTTTTATATAGTGAAAAACTTGCGAAAAGAGAAGACTTTTTACATAAGTATTCTTCCAATTTCAAAAAAGATGACTCAGGTCTTTACGGGAATCTTCATTTGCGTGATTATGCTTTTAACTTATCTCTTGGACCTTGATGTCCTTGTCATAAATATTTTTAATCAAGTCATATTTTTTGCCTGCTGTCTTTTCTTTTTCCTATTCTTAAAGGATAGGGAAGATGTCTATGACAAGACCTTTAAATTATTTTATATCTCCCAATACCTGGAAAATGAAAGGGAAAATTTTGCAAGGCTTATTCATGACGAGGTCCTACAAGATATTTTTGCTGCCAAAAATTATTTGAGCCTAAAAGAGCCCAAGGTCCATGAGGCAAGCGACTTGCTTACAAAATTAAATGAAAGACTTAGGAAAATTATGAAATTTTATCAGACAAGTCTCTTTGAAGACTTTGGCATGGAAGAAAACATTCATGGCATCTTTGAAAACCTGGCTAGCCTTTATCCTTATAAGACTCCAAAAATTGACAAGAAAATTTCAAGTGCCTTAGAAAATTTAAGGGGCGAGGAAGTAAAACTAATTGCCCTAATTACCAAGGAGCTTGTCAACAACATCTACAAGCATTCAGAGGCGACCTATATTTTTTACAGACTCTATGAAGATAGAGGCTTTATAATTATGGAAGTGGAAAGCGACGGCATGGCTGAAGAGGACTTTAAAAATATAGAGGATTCAAAGAGGGGGGTTCTACTTTTGAAGATGCTAATTTCATCTAATGAAGGCGAAATTTCCTACGAAGACAGGGGAAGGATCCTTTACACAAAAATAAGATTGAGAAGGTTTAGAGATGAAAATTCTTTTATTAGATGACCACAAAATTTTTGGCGAGAGCTTAAGGCTCCTCTTGGAAGAGAGAGGAATCTCTTGCTTTTACACAAATGAAGTGGAAAAATTTTATGCTGAAATGAAAAAAGACTACGACATTTTTCTTGTGGACATAAATCTAAAAAGAGATGAGACGGGTTTTGACATCTTGGATAAAATTTATGAATTTGACAAAAATAAAAAGGTTGTAATTTTGACTTCCTACGACATGATTAACTACAAAAGAAAAGCAGAGGAAAAGGGCGCCAGAGACTTTATAAACAAGTCTGTGGAAGTGGATGAATTAATTGAAAGGCTAGAAAGAGTCTATAGAGATGAAAAAATTTTATCTAAAGATCAAGGCCCTAACCTTTTGGAATCCCTCACAAAAAGAGAGGAAGAAATTTTGACTGAACTTGTAAAGGGCATGACAAAAAAAGAAATTGCAGAGAAACTTTTCATAAGCGAAAGGACCCTCTACAATCACATAGCAAATATTTACGCAAAGCTTGGGGCGAAAAATCTTGTTGAGGCTTATAACACTGCCATGGAGCTTGGCTACATCAAACCCATAATGTAAAAAAACTAGGTCCAATGAACCTAGTTTTTTTTATCAGTCTTCTGAAATTATTTTGTATAAAGCATCAGATGTCTTTCTTTTTTTCTCGCGTAAATCGTCATTTTTTGCATAGCCAATAGCTATTACAAGTCTGATTTTGCTCTTGGTCTTTAAAAATTTTTGCAACTTTTCTTCGTCAAACCAACCGATTATACAAGTTGATAGTCCAAGGCTTGTGGCTTCTGCTGTAAAGTAGGCAGCAGATATGCCTATGTCAATGGACTTGTAATCTTGGTTTTTTACGCTTGAGCCAATCTTGGCGGACAAGTTGTAATTTTCTTCTGTGACAATGGCAAAGGCAGATACATTTTTTGTAAAGGAGTTCATCTTGCCAAGTTGAAAGTATTTTGAAATATTTTTTGCATCGTCGCCGCGGACAAGGTAATAGTAGTAGGGCTGTGCATTGCAAGCTGATGGTGCAAGCTTCATTGTTTCAAGGCAAGCCTCAATTTTTTCTATTTCAACTTCTCTATCTGGGTCATAGTCTCTACACGATTCTCTTTTTTTCGCCAATTCTTTAAATTCATTAAAATCCATATTATCCCTCTAAAAATTCATCTAAGTTTCCATCAAAAAAGTAAAATTCGTCGTCGCGCTTAAGTGCAGGCACGCCAACGCGATTTTCTTCAACAATTTCGTCAAAGTCCTCGGAGAAGTCCCTCTCCTTTAAAAATCTCTTCAAGTTTGCCATTGATGCCGTTATGTCTACAATTTCGCAGTCCAAATTTTTTTCTTTTACTGCTGCAATTGCAGGTGGACAGTCTGGGCAGAGGCTTGAAACAAATAGTGTAAGCATATTATTTTCCTCCAAAAATTTATCTAGGGCCCTATAAAATTCTTCATCGGCACTATTTTCTCTTTTTGCAATATTAAAATAAACTTGTCTCTCTCGCATTTTTCTCTTAAAGTGACGGCTTTCTAGCATGGCTACTATGTTGTCATCGTCTATGATCTTACCCTGAAAGTCCATGACTCTCGCCTTTTTTGAAAGGGCAAGGGAAGATAGACCCTTGTCATTTGTTATGACCAGGTCTTTACTTTTTGCATGATTGGCAATGTAGATGTCGGCTGCTTCCTTGGAGATGTCAACGCTAATGACTTCGCCATATATTGGGGAGAAGTCCTGGCTATAATTTTTTACCAAGAGAAGTTTCGCACCGTATTTTTGGCAGAGCCTTTCACATATTTCACGCACTGGTGAACCGTCTGCGTCTAATAATATTTTCATATTTATCTTTTACCCAAAGTATTTTCACAATATCATGCAAGCAAAAAGTATTGAAAATTTATTAATTTTTATATAGACTTAGTTTAGGAGGTTAATATGAAATATATTTATAGAATATTTGTATTCCTTACAGTTATACTCCTCCTTGGAGCATTAGGACTTACATTTATATTTATGCCAAGGGGAAAAAAATTAGATGACAATAAAAAAATTATAAATAAAGAAGAAGTTGCTGAGCCAGAAAAAATTACTGTCTTCAATGACGATGAGGACATTGTAAATATTTTATTAGTTGGACTTGATTCCAGCCAAGTGACTTATGAAAAGGACGAGGACTCTAAGAGAGCAGACACTATTATGCTCTTATCCATTGATCCAAAGTACGACAGAGTTAGACTTTTATCCATACCAAGAGATACATACTACAAGTTAAAGGGCTATGACAATTATAGGATGAATGCAGCTTATTCTCGTGGAGGTATTGATCTTCAAGTTTCAAGTGTAGAAGACTTTATGGGAGTAAAAATTGACCATTATGTTACAGTCAACTATGAGGCAGTGAAGGAGCTTGTAGATGCCATTGGCGGAGTGGAAGTTTACACGCCAGAATACAAGTACACAGACCCATCGACTATACCGCCACTAGAAATTAATTTTGAAGAAGGTCTTCACCTCTTAAATGGAGAAGACTCTGTGAAATATCTTAGAATTAGAAAAATTTACAAGGACCAAGACCTTGACAGGATTAAGGCACAACAAGATTTCATCATGAAGATTTTTGACAAGATGAAGTCACCTAAAATGCTTTTAAAGGTTCCAAAACTTGTTTCCATTGCCAATAAACACATTGAGACGGACATGAACTACGGTCAGCTTTCCTATCTTGCCTACTATGGCATAACTCTGGACAAGGAAAATATCGGTATGAAAACTGTGGAAGGCACTACTAAAAAGGGTTCACCACTATATTTTGTGGATAAAGATAGTGCAACTTATGAAGCTCATGAACTCCTTAGGTTGAGAGAAAAGGAGTCTGAAGCAAGTGAAGAAGACTTAAATTATACTGAAGAAGAGCTTAAGAATATGACAGAGGAAGAAAGGGCGGCTATTGAGCAAAAAATTAGAGACAAAAAGCTTAGGGAAAAATTAAAGGAAGAGGCTGTGAAAGAAGAAAATTCTACTTCTGTTTCTAATTCTAATGAAAATGAAGTTAAAGATGAAAATTAAATAGGGAAAATTATTTTATAAAGAAAGACCATCAAAGTGCATGATGGTCTTTTTTAATGTAATTCTTATTGAGCTAGAAGCTTTATTATATTTTTTACAACTTCCTTGGACTTTTGCATCTGGTCAAGGCTCACAAGTTCGTAGCGACCGTGATAATTGTAGCCGCCAGTGAAGATGTTTGGAGTGGGAAGACCCATAAAGGATAATTTTGAGCCGTCAGTTCCGCCTCTTACTGGGCCAATTTTTGGAGTGACGCCAGATTTTTCAAAGGCACTTTTTGCAAGATCAATTATTTCCATGTGGTCCTCTAAAACTTCTCTCATGTTGTAGTATTGGTCCTTGATTTCAAGTTTTATGCACTTGTCGTATTTTTTATTCAAGAAATTTGCTATCTCCTCAAATAATTTTTTCATGTCTTCAAACTTTTCTCTTGAGTGATTTCTTATGATGTAGTTCATTTTTGTGAATTCAACAGATCCCTCTATGCCAAGAAGAAGGGAGAAGCCCTCATAGCCTTCTGTGTATTCAGGTCTTTCATTTACTGGTAGCATTGAATTAAATTCCATGGCAATTAGCTGAGAATTTACCATGGTGTCCTTGGCAGAACCTGGGTGGACATTTTTGCCTTGGATTTCGATTTTTGCTGAGGCTGCGTTAAAAGTTTCGTATTCAAGCTCGCCAAGAGGTCCGCCGTCAACGGTAAAGGCAAAGTCTGCCCCAAATTTTTTCACATCAAACTTGTCTGCACCTCTGCCGATTTCTTCGTCAGGTGTAAAGGCAATTTTTATGTCGCCATATTTGGCATCCTTGTCCCTTAAAAGTTCTTCCACAGCAGAAATAATTATGGCTATGCCAGCCTTGTCGTCTGCACCTAAGAGTGTAGTCCCGTCAGTTGTTATAAGAGTTTCGCCCCTTAAGTCCTTTAGGAAGGGAAAGTCGGAGACAGATGTGGTGAAGTCCTCATTTAATTTTATGTCGCAGCCATCATAATTTTCAATGCCCCTTGCCCTTACATCCTTACCGCTCATATCGGGAGCAGTGTCCATGTGAGCAATAAAACCAACAGCCTTCTTGGCTTTTACCCTGCCAGGAATTTTTCCATAGACATAGCCATTTTCATCAATCTCAGCCTCAATGCCAAGGGACCTTAACTCCTCCACTAAAAAATTTCCAAGCCTTAACTGTCTTTCTGTCGATGGACAAGTAGGGGAACTTTCGTCACTTGTTGTCTCAAAGGAAACATAATTTAAAAATCTATCTAAAATATTTGTCATAATAACCTCCAATGAATTTATTTTATCAAAAAAATTAAAAAAAATAAAAGCGACTAAAAAGTCGCCTTTAAAAAATTAATCAAACTTATAAATATTTATGCCAGTGTAGTCGTCCTTTTGTCTTTCCACAGTGCCCTCTATTACATTAATAGTTAGTTCGCAAGTTACACTTATCTTAGCAGACTTTAAATGGCCGCCATAAACTTTTCCATCAGTGTCAGATGCAGATATGTGAAGGTGTGGATAGTATTCGCCATCTAGGGTTGTAATGCTACCAATTAGAGATAAAATTTCAAATTCGCCCTTGAAATTTTTTTCCTTGTAATCTCTTTTTGCCAGGCTAAAGAGTCCAATAGTGAAGTCGTCTGTGGCTCCAATGCCATAAATGCTGGCAAGTTTAATATTTTCCTTTAAAGCAAGATCCTTTAATTTTTCGTGAACTTCTTCAGTTCTGTCAATTCTTGCAATAATTTTGTCGCCAAATCTTTTGTAATCCATAATTCCTCCTATTTTTATTATCGAAACATTTGAAAAATTTTAACTTCTTTAAATTAATTTTACCAAAAATTTTTAAAAATTAATCAAAATCATTTTTTGAAATTCTATCTTCCACAGAGTATTCGTTGTCCAAAATTTCCACATCATACTCCTCGTTAAACATTGGCGAAGACAAAATATAGTCGCCAGTAGTGGGAGATGTTGCCATGGCAATATTGTATAGGGTGGAAATCCTAAGTAATGCCTTTACATCGGGGTCGTGAGGTTGCGCCTCAAGAGGATCCCAGAAGAAGATCAAAATATCAATTTTTGAATCAGAAATTTTTGCACCAAGTTGTTGGTCGCCACCAAGTGGACCAGAAACAAGGCGTTTGACATCAAGAGATGTCTCACGAGAGATGAGGGCAGCAGTAGTCCCCGTTCCAATAAAATTGTGCCCTCTTAATTTTTCTTCGTGCTTTTTAACCCAAGCCAGGAGTTCCTTTTTCTTGTGGTCATGTGCCACAAGAGCAATATTTTTCTTTTTCTTCACTTTAATTTTTTTAACTTGCATAAGTACCTCGAATTTTTAAAAAATCTTGACTAAGCTCTTTCTTTAATATATAATATCAAAGATTGAAATCCTTGCATAGTTTTTTTAGCTATGCCGTAGACCACGAGGAGGTGAAAGTATGAACAAATACGAAGCGGTGATTATGTTTTATCCTGAAGTTGAAGAAGAAAAAAGAAATGCTTCTTTCGACAGACTTAAAAAGGTAATCGAAAAAGACGGTAAAATTGATAACGTTGATGAATGGGGCATGAGAAAATTAGCTTACGAAATCGACTACAAAAAAGAAGCTTATTATATTTTCGTTGAATTCGAAACAAAACCAGAAGACATTGCTGAAATCAACAGAGTCGCAAAGATCATGGACCCAGTTATGAGACAAATGATTATAAAAGTTGAAGACTAAGGAGTTTTTATGAATTGTGTTAGTTTAATAGGAAGACTAGTAAGAGATCCAGAACTTCGTTATGCGCAAAATGGAACAGCTATTTGTCGTTTCACTCTTGCTGTTGACAGAAGAATGTCAAAGCAAAAGAGACAAGAAGCTCAAGCTAATAATCAACAAACAGCTGATTTTATAGGCTGCACAGCTTTCGGTCAAACAGCTGAACTTATTGCCAATTACCATAGAAAAGGAAGTCAAATTGGAGTTGAAGGTAGAATCCAAACAGGAAGCTACGAAAAAGAAGGAAGAACAATTTATACAACAGATGTTGTTGTAAATGCTATTTCTTTTATCGGCTCAAGCCAAGGACAAAACCAAGGCGGATTTAACCAAAACCAAGGCGGCTTTAATCAAAATAATTTCCAAAATCAAAACCAAGGTGGATTTAACCAAGGCGGCTTTAATCAAGGTGGATTTAATAATGATCAACCAGTAAATTCAGCCTACGGAAATGACTTTTCAAAAAATGATAATGACGATGAAGATGGATTTTTCCCTGTTGATAATGACGATATTCCATTTTAAGGAGGGTAAAAATGCAAAGAAGATTTGGCAGAAGGAAAAAAGTAGATCCTTTTGAAAAAGATAAAACTAAAAAAATTGACTATAAAGATGTTGATATGCTAAGAAATTATATTTCTGACCGTGGCAAAATTCTTCCAAGAAGAATCACAGGTTTAACAGCAAAACATCAAAGAGAAATGACAGTTGCTATAAAAAGAGCAAGACAAATCGCACTTATTCCATATAGCGCTGACTAATTAGACTTAAACTGCTGGCTTATCCCAGCAGTTTTTTTGTTGTACGCTTTAGCATGAATAAACCACCAGCTATGCTGGTGGTAGGAATACTAGCTTTAGCTTCAAGCAAAAAACCTCCCGTGATAAACTATATATGTTACTGGCAGTAGCATAAATAGAAAAGGGAGG
>NZ_JBBMFO010000022.1:0-35425 GCF_040096015.1 Peptoniphilus hominis (ex Hitch et al. 2025)
TTCATCTATACAAAGAACTTTAGAGAGTTCAGTTCTTGATACACTTAAACAAGATAAAATTTTTAAAACAGTATTAGGAGAAATATTATACCTTTTAGCAATCGAAGCACTAGAATGAACTTCATTAAATTCAGCAACAATAGAAAAAACAAGCCTATTAGTCATAGTATGACCCTTAGCAATAAAATCAAGTTCTCTTTCAAAACGGCAACCACAAGACCTGCAATCATACCTAGTCTTCTTTAAATGAATAAGACATTTCTTACCATGAATATGAGTATCCTTAATCTTTTGAATTCTATGATCATGAACCCAAATCTTTTTAGAACCACAATGAGGACAAGTATCCATCTTTTCTACAGAAGCATGAACATAAACAAATTCATTATCCTCATCAAAACTATCAAAAATTACATCTTTAAAACCCAACAAATTCATGTTATTATTATTTTGCACTTATATGCACCTCCAAGCTTTATTTTTAGCTATTTTAAGTTTAGGACTAAATGCGTATAAGTGCAATTTTTTTACATAAAAATATCTGTTAGAGATTTACTCCCCAACAGATATTATAGAGCCTTTTTTATTAATCAATAACTTCTAGATCTCTTTCACTTACCCACCATTCTTTATCAGGACTTGTTTTTATCCACCACCTATCATCAAAATAAGTAAAGTCATAAACAGTAACTTCGTCACCCCTTATCCAATAACCAACTTTTTTCCCATTTGTTTGTGGTTCAGACCTATTATAGGCTTTATCACTATTAACTATTAGTTTTTGTCCTTTTCTGTAGGGGGAGTCTTGACTAGAAATGTTCTCTTCTACAACCCCTTTATCATTAGAAAAATTAAAGTATGGAATATTGGTTTTAATATATTTTGAAGTATCAAATTTTTCTATATCATACTTATCAAGATCTAAAGGTCCGCCAGTTTGGATTTCAACATTCCTACTTAAATCATTTAAGGTAAAGAATATTTCGTCAGATAAATAATTTAGCGTTCCAGAACTTCCAGTATTTTCAGTTTGATTATCTTTAGCAAAACTTTCTCTAGCATTTTTAAACTCATTTAGATACTTATTTTTAACACTATCATTTTCAGCAACTAGCGTTAAAAATTCTGAATAAGTGTTATCTAAGGATTTTAATAATAAACCGGAGAACTCTATTAAGTCTTTTGTTGAATCTCCATTAGGTTCTACACTCATTATTTCATCAACTCTGTCAAAAATATAATAAGGATCGCCTGTAGCTACTTCTTTGTTAAATACTTTATAGTCGGCAATATTAGAGTTATTAGATTTTTTGTATTCGTTTACACCGACTTCGGAAAATACCTTAAGCAAACTCCCACCGTTTTGAAGTGCATCTTGTATAGAATTGGCACTTGGGGTAGGTTGCACAAAGTTATCTGTATCTATGTTATCTAACTCAAAATCACTATCTGTTAATCTATTATTTTGGTAATCAGCAAATGAGATAATTCTATTAATATCAAAATTATATAAATCTCTTAAATCGTCTAGTTTATTGTAAGTAACATAGTTGCCTGAAACTTCAGCAACCTTCTCATCTTCGACTTTAACGACAAAAGTTAAGTCTTTATTATATTTATCGGTGAACCTTTGTGAAATAGACAGAATATCACTAACGAAATTATCGAAAGGTGCTATATAAGGACTGTTACCGCTACTTAGGTAATCAAGTAATATTTGTGAGTGATTTTCGTCTAGGTTAAAAGAATGGCAGAATTTATAAATGACATAATACTTATGATTAAAATTTGTTTTGTGTATTCTCATTAAGAAAGTAATAAAATTACGTCTTGCTTCAGGATCATTTAAACCTTTAATTGCTAATTCTTTTGATTTTTTTAAAGATTTAGGAGTAGGGTCATAAACTATTTCATAACCAAATAAATGTTGGTTGCCTGGAGCGTTAGGGTCAAATGTTATTGCTCCAGCATCACCATTATTTAAATAATAATTCAATAAATTTTTAGTATCTTCATCAGGAATTAATAAAATACTGTTTTCTTTTGCATTATAATCCACGCTGAAATTGCTAAATTTATTTTTAATGTATGTAAGATCCTCTTCACTAAGAGTTGGCTCACTATTAAGTGAATTCACATTACTACTGCAACCAAATAAAAATAAGCAACAAAAAGTTAGAACAATCAAAAATTTCTTCATATAAATATCTCCTGTAAAACAACTTATGTTCTTTTCTTGTTAAAAATACAAATCAAGCTTAATTTCTACAATGCCTAATTTATAGGAAAGTTGATTTAAGTATATTATTTTTAAATCTTCTTTATCTAAAGTATTTAAAAGCATGGCTCTGAAAAAATCTGCTTAATTTTTTAACTTAGCAATAACAAACCTATACTTCAAGCTAGTAAAGAATATATTCTTATCATGCTAACAAAATATACGTTCTAATTTATGTAGTTGAGTATTCATTAATTCAACATCACTTAAATTTTCATTAAGATAGAAATACCAATCATAAAGTTTTCTACGAGCATTAATAATAGTACCACGCTTTACTAAAGTGGTGATATAATTATACCACAATGTAAAATGAGAAAACCAAGTATAATTTAAAAAAATAATATTTAATTATAGAACTATTTAAAAACTTTTAATATTTAAAGATTTATACAATTAAAAATGAAATTATCTATTAAAGAATTTAAATAAATTTTATATTATGTAAGTAAAGAAATATTTTAGAATTTTATCTTATAAATATTTTTAAGTAGAAGGATTTTTTATAATAATCTAATTATATTAAAGATTTATTGTATAATAATTTATATAAAGGAGGTTTTTTATGAGTAATATTGAATATAATAGAAAAAATAAGGAAAGTAAACCTGTCGTAGCGATATGCTATGATTTTGATAAAACGTTGTCACCTGAAGATATGCAAGCACAAGGATATATTCAGTCTTTAGATTTTGAAATTAAAGATTTTTGGACAAAATCTAATAGTATGGCATCTGATAATGACATGGATCAAAATTTAGCATATATGTATTTAATGGTTACAGAGGCTGAAGGACATCATGTTTTAAACAAAGAAACTCTTGAAAACTATGGTTCTAAAGTATCTTTATTTAAAGGTGTAGAAGAGTGGTTTAAAAGAATCTGCGATTATGGAAAAAAGAAAGGAGTTATTGTTGAGCATTATATTATTTCATCAGGAATTAAAGAAATGATTGAAGGAACAAATATCGCTAAACAGAAAGTATTTGAGAAAATATATGCAAGTTCTTTCTATTTTAATGAGAAAGGTGTAGCAAAATGGCCAGCACAAGTTGTAAATTATACTAATAAAACTCAGTTTCTTTTTAGAATAGAAAAAGGAATTTTAGATATTAATGACCCAGGCGTAAATGACTTTTTTCCACCAGATGAATTGCGAGTACCATTTAGAAATATAATTTATATTGGTGATAGCGATACCGATATACCTTGTATGAAACTTGTTAACACTTATGGTGGGTATTCAATTGGAGTATACAATCCTGAATCTTGCGATAAAGAAAAAGTTTATAAAATGATTAATGACAATAGAATTAAATATTTTGCTCCTGCTGATTATCGTGAAGACAAAGAATTGGATATTTTAGTAAAAAGTATAATTGATAGGACTATTGCAAATGAAAAATTAGAATCAGCTCATTTTAAATACTATAATGAGGCATTAGAAGCTGAGAAAAAAGATATTAGAAGTGAAGAAGATCAGAAAAAAGATGATTTAATATCTGAACTTTCAATAAGTAAAAGTTTTAAATATACTCACTTTATTATTAGAAGACTTAAAGATTATTCCAATTGGAATAATGAACAATTAGAAAAATTATTTACTATTGCAATTAGTAATGAACAAGTTTCATGGATTATTAAAGATGAAGATGTTAAAGAATTTTATTTAGAAATACTTAAATTCTGTAATTTTCATTCTGAAAGTGAAAAAAAATTAAGAAAATTATTAGATTGTTAACCAATCAAAAAACTTAATAAATTTAATATGTTTATTTAATAAAAAGTGTGCTATAGCAGAAATAATATATATTTTCACAAAAGAATATATTTATTTTTGTCAATTATTTTAAAACTTTACAATATCTTAAAGTTTTTTTCGATTATTGATAAAAAATTATGGGTACAAAACTTGTAGCAAAGGAGGTCAAAGTGAAAAATCTTAAAAAATGTTTTTACATCCTTCCATTTTTTATGCTCATGACAAATTCTGTCTATGCAGCAAGTGGAAGTGCTTTTATAGAAAAATTTTTTTCCAATGATTATATTTTCACAATTTTACTTATTATAGCAATAGTTGGAGCTGTGCTTGAAATTTTGACTCCAGGCTTTGGACTTGGCGGAATTATTTCAATAGCTGCCTTTGTACTCTTCTTTTGGGGAAATATTGCAAGGGGAAACACTAACTGGTTTGAAATTTTGCTTTTTGTCTTGGGACTCTTATTACTAGGTTTTGAAATATTGATACCAGGTTTTGGAGTAGCAGGCATTAGTGGAATACTTGCAATAGCAGTAGCAATTGTTCTGTCAATGGAAGATATTTACTTTGCTATTTTCTCTTTGGCAATTGCCCTGGTAATTGCTATAGTTTTAGGAATTGCCCTTGTCAAGAGGGGAATTAACTCAGAGCTTATAAATAGGCTTAGACTTTTTACTGAAAGCTCAAGTGAAAAGGGCTATGTGGGAGTGAAAAGTGAAGAAGTAAAGCTTGGCGATGTACTTATAACAAAGACAGCTTTAAGACCAACTGGCTATGCAATTTTTCATGAGGAAAAAATTGAAGTTATTTCAGATGTTGGTTTCATAGGAAAAGATGAAGAAGTTAGAGTAGTTAGAATTTCCGGCGCAAGAGTTTTCGTCGAAAAAAATATTTAGGAGGATTTATGAATTTTTATCCCTTTGGAAGCATTATAGTTATTGTCTTAATTTTAATATTTATATCCATATTTTTGTCCTTTGTTCCTATTGGACTATGGGTGACAGCATTTTTCTCTGGTGTAAGAATTAAAATTTCAGAACTTATTGGTATGAAACTTAGAAGAGTTAAACCTTCAAGAATAGTTAGACCTGCTATTAAGGCAACTAAGGCTGGTTTAGATCTTGAAATTGCAAGTCTTGAAGCCCATTATCTTGCAGGTGGTAATGTAAACACTCTTGTAGATGCACTTATTGCAGCTCAAAGAGCAAATATTCCTCTACAATTTGAAAGAGCGGCTGCCATTGACCTTGCTGGTAGAGATGTACTTGAAGCTGTTCAAGTTTCAGTTAATCCAAAAGTTATTGAAACTCCAAATATTTCTGCAGTTGCCCAAGATGGTATTGAAGTCATTGTAAAGGCAAAGGTGACTGTTAGAGCAAATATTGAAAGACTTGTCGGTGGTGCAGGTGAACAAACTATTATAGCAAGAGTTGGAGAAGGTATTGTAACAACTGTTGGTTCATCTCAAAGCTATAAGGCTGTCTTGGAAAACCCAGATTCAATTTCTAGGGTAGTTCTCGACAAGGGTCTTGACTCTGGTACTGCCTATGAAATTTTATCAATTGACATTGCCGATGTCGACGTTGCTAGAAATATCGGTGCAAGACTTCAAACTGACCAAGCTGAAGCTGACAAGAGAATTTCTGAGGCTAAGGCAAGTGAAAGACGAGCTATGGCTCTTGCTCGTGAACAAGAAATGAAGGCTGAAGTTGAAGCCATGAGGGCAAAAGTTGTTGAAGCTGAATCACAAGTTCCTATTGCTATGGCTGAAGCTTTAAAGAGCGGTAATTTAGGTGTCTTTGATTATTACAAAATGAAAAATATTAATTCTGATACTGATATGAGAAATTCTATCTCAAAAATTTCTGATAAAAATCACAAAAAGGACAATAAATAATGAATCCTATGTTTAGTTTTTTTATCGCAATAATTTCTCTTATGCCTGCCATTATTTTCGTAGTATTTTTTAAGATATTACTTACGATTTTAAATAGGGGCAAAAGGAAATTTAATGAAGATTTTCATGAGGAAGAAAGAAATTTAAATAAATCAAAAAATTTTCATGATGATAGAAGATCAGATGTAGATACTTTGGCAAATGAAATAAAAAGGATAATCAAAGAAGAGAAAGAAAAAGAAAAGAATAAAAAGATTTCTAAAGAAGAATCTAAGAAAAATAAGAAAAATGTTTTAATTGACAAGGATCCGAGACTTGGTCAAAGAAAGCTAAAGGAAAAACTTTTAGAAAAGAAAGAAGAAGAAAAAAAAGAAAGTCTTCAAGAAAATTTGTCAGATACTTACAATCTTGAAAACACCTACAACTTATCAGAGACTTACAATCTATCCAAAACTTATAATTTGGAAAATGGTGAGGGCAAGATAGTTGACAGTGAATTTATAAGGGAATGTGAGTCAGACCAAGTTTTTTACGAGGACGAAGATGGCGAAAGTTTGAGCCTTGACTTCTTAGATTTTGGCGAAGAAGATTTGCCGAAAATTATTGTCTACAAAGAAATTTTTGGTGAACCTTTAAGTCTTAGATAAATAGTGGCTTGCTTTTCATAATCTATGGAAAAGTAAGCCTTTTTGTGGTATTATAATAGTCTAGTTTAAGGGGGTATATATTTGGCAAAAGTGGAAAGTTCCATTGATATTAATGATATAAATTTATTGTCAATTGTCTTTGGCAAATTAGATGAAAACATTGGTCTCATTGAGAAGGAATTAGATGTATCTATTAAGTCAAAAAATGACAAGGTTTTAATTTGTGGCGATGAAGAAAAAGTTGAGGATGCCACACTTTTACTAAAAAATTTAATTGAAACTGCAAGAAAACAAGATAGCTTAAGTCTTTCTGATGTTAGATATTCTATTTCTCTAATTAAAAACAATGAGAAGAGACCAGTTTCTGAACTTTTAAAGGACACTGTAGTTTACACTTCTATGGGCAAGCCCATTAGGGCGAAGACACTTGGTCAAAAGAGATATATTGACGCTATAAACAACAACGACATTGTATTTGGAATTGGACCTGCAGGTACTGGTAAAACTTATCTTGCCATGGCAGCAGCAGTTCGCGCCTTTAAGTCAAAGGAAGTTAATAGAATTATCTTAACAAGGCCTGCTGTTGAAGCTGGAGAAAATTTAGGATTTTTGCCAGGAGATTTGCAAAATAAAGTTGATCCCTATTTAAGGCCACTTTATGATGCTCTCTTTGAAATACTTGGACACGATACCTACAACAATTTATTTGAAAAGGGATTAATTGAAGTTGCTCCTCTTGCTTATATGAGAGGTAGGACTCTTGACTCTGCCTTTGTAATTCTTGACGAAGCACAAAATACAACTAATGAGCAGATGAAGATGTTTTTGACTCGTCTTGGTTACGGCTCTAAGGCAATAATAACAGGTGATGTCACTCAAATAGACCTTCCTCGTGGCAAACAATCAGGACTTAAAACTGTTCTTAGAATCCTTGCTGGAGTTAAGGGAATTGGCATAACTTATTTAAATAAAAATGACATTGTAAGACATCCTCTAGTTCAAAGAATTATTGATGCCTACGAAAAATACGAAAAGACTAATGAAAAGGCAGCAGAAGTAATTAAGGCTAAAAAGTCAAAAAGTTGGGAAAAATAATGGAAATTTATTACGACGACAGACAAGATGATATAAAAATTACTGATGAAATAAAAAATTTAATTGAAAAATCCATTGCTGCAGTCTTAAAGGTTGAAAATCTCGATGAAAATGTTGAAGTTTCAGTGTCCTTTGTTGGCGATGAAGAGATTAGGGACTTAAATAGAGACTACAGGGGAGTGGATAAAAGCACTGATGTCCTATCTTTTCCCATGGATGATGAATTTATTATAGTGAGCAGAATTCTCGGAGATGTTATAATAAATACAAGAAGAGTCATGGAACAAGCAGAAGAACTTGGACACTCTAATGAGAGAGAACTATCTTATTTGACAGTTCACAGCATCCTTCATCTTTTAGGTTACGACCACATGGAAGATGAGGACAAGAGAGAAATGAGAGAGAGAGAAAAGCTTGCAATGAAGGAGCTTTCTATATACAGGTGATTTTATGAAAAAAGGACGATTTATATCTTCATTTAATTATGCAGTCCAGGGGATAATTTCTGTCTTAAAAACAGAGAGAAACATGAAGTTTCACTACCTTGCTGCTCTTGGAATAATTATTTTATCTCTTTTTTTTGACATTTCATCTACAGAATTTTTGTTGATGCTCTTTGCTATAACTCTTGTAGTTTTTGCAGAGATGATTAATACGGCGATAGAAAGGACAATTGACTTAGTTGTTCAAGAGTACAATCCAATAGCAAAATATGTTAAGGATGTATCGGCTGGGGCAGTTTTAATAACAGCAATAAATGCAATAGTAGTTGCCTACTTAGTTTTTTATGACAAATTTGCATCCTTTGGAGATTTACTCTTATTTAAGATAAAAAATATGCCAAATCACTTGGCTTTTGTGTCACTACTTATAATAATTATTGCCACAGTTGGGGCAAAGTTTTTAATGGCAAAAAAAAGTGGAGGTACATATTTTCAAGGAGGAGGGCTTAGCGGCCACTCTGCAATATCCTTTTGTGCAGCAACAATTATAACTATGATTGCAGAAAATTCCCTTGTGACACTTTGCTCCTTTGGACTTGCCTTTTTAGTTGCCGAAAGTCGCGTGGAAGGAAAAATCCACAAGGTTTCTGAAGTTGTTGTGGGGGCAATCCTTGGAGTATGTGTTGCAATATTTGTATTTAAGGTAGTTGGTTAAATGGAATATAATAAATTAATTGAACTTGCAATAAGGGCAAGAGATAATATGACATATACGCCTTACTCACACTTTAATGTGGGCTGTGCAGTAGAGATGGAAGATGGCTCAGTTTATTCTGGTGGCAATATAGAAATAGCATCTTATTCTCCAACAAACTGTGCAGAGAGGACAGCAATTTTTAAGGCTGTATCTGAAGGCAAGAGAGAAATTAAAAAAATTGCCATAGTTGGGGACAGTGATTACACTTTTCCCTGTGGAGTCTGCAGACAAGTTATTCGTGAATTTTCAAAAAATCCTGAAATAATAATTGCAAATTCTACTGAAGATTATAAAATTTATGGAATGGAGGAAATTTTACCTCATTCCTTTGGTCCGGAGGACCTAATGGGAGATGAAAATGACGGAAAATAATTTTAAATCTGGCTATGTATCTGTAGTTGGAAGACCTAATGTTGGTAAATCTACTTTACTAAATGCAATAATTGGTGAAAAAATTTCAGCAATATCTTCAAAACCACAGACAACAAGACAAAATATTACTTTTATTCACACTGATGATGATTCGCAAATCATATTTTTAGACACGCCAGGCATTCAAAGGCCAAAAAATAAACTTGGCGAATTTATGCTAACTGAATCAAAGGAAAGTATTGATGAAGCCGATGTGATAACTTACATTGTTGACACATCAAAAAAAATTGGAAAAGCTGAAAGGTCAATTATTGATATTTTAAAGGAATATCATGGTAGAATTCCAATAATTTTACTTATAAATAAGGTTGACACTATAAAAAAAGATGAACTTCTTGAAATAATTTCCATGTATGCTGATGAAGGAATTTTTAATGAAATTATCCCAATTTCTGCCATGAAAAATGATGGTGTTGACATTTATATTGAAACTCTAAAGAAATACTTAAAGCCTGGTCCAATGTACTATCCAGAGGACATGATTACAGATAAAAATGAAAGATTTATCGTAGCTGAAATTATTAGAGAAAAGGGCCTTAGATATTTAAACGAAGAAGTTCCTCATGGACTTGCCATATCAATTGAAAAATTCAAAAAGAGAGAAGACAAAAACATCTATGACATAGAGGCAAATATTTATGTGGAAAGGGATTCTCACAAGGGAATTTTAATTGGCAAAGGCGGCTCCATGCTAAAGAGGATTGGCACTGAGGCTAGAGAAGATGCCGAAAGACTTTTAGATGCTAAGGTAAATTTACAAATCTGGGTTAAAGTTGAAAAAAATTGGAGAGAAAGAGACAATTTGGTAAAGAGATTTGGCTACGACAAATAATTACACCTTGGGTATTGTCTTAAATGAAATGGAATTTGGCGAAAGCTCAAAAATTATTAGAGTATTTACTAGAAATTATGGAAAAATTTCCATTATGGTAAAGGGAGCCATGACGCCAAGGTCCAAAAATTTAAGTGTCTCACAAGTTTTTGGCTTAAATGAATATCTTTTAAAAAAGGGACAAAACTTTTACTATATTGGCGATGCAAAAATTGTAGAATCTAACTTTAAAATTAGAGAAAGCTATGACAATTTAATTTATGCATCACTCCTTCTTGAGATTTTAGAAAAATCCTCACTTGGAGGAGAGGCAAATAAAAAAGTTTTTGATCTCATGAGAAAGACTCTAAGCTTTTTTAACTCAAGCAAGGACCCTATTTCCCTAGCACTTGCCTTTGAGCTTAAGTATCTTTCCTTTATAGGTTACAGACCAAAACTTGAAGCCAAAGAAAAAGCCTACTTTTCCATAAGAGAGGGAATAATTGACTTTCAAGATCCCTATTCCTTTTCTCTATCGAGAAGAGACTTACTTTACTTAAATAAAATTCTCTATGGCAAGCTTGAAGAGTTAGAAAATATTGAAGAAATCAAAGAACTTGATGTAAATAGGAAAAAATATTTGCACAATATTATTTTAAAATATATAAAATACAATTTAGATATAAGCAGTTTTAAGTCAGATAAGCTGTTTAATTAAGGAGGAAAAAATGTATTTCCAAGATTTAATTATGACATTGGAAAATTATTGGAAGGAAAAGGGAGCAATTATAATGCAACCTTACGACACTGAAAAGGGCGCAGGAACAATGAATCCCAACACTTTCTTGAGATCCCTTGGTCCTGAAGAGTGGAAGGTAGTTTATGTTGAACCTTCAAGAAGACCTGCCGATGGTAGATATGGTGAAAATCCAAACAGACTTTACCAACATCACCAATTGCAAGTTATCTTAAAACCATCTCCAGAAGATGTGCAACAATTATACCTTGATTCACTTTTTGCAATAGGAATTGACCCAAAGAAACACGACATTAGGTTCGTTGAAGACAACTGGGAATCTCCTACACTTGGTGCATGGGGACTTGGTTGGGAAGTTTGGCTTGATGGGATGGAAGTTACACAATTTACTTACTTCCAACAAGTTGGCGGCGTTAACCTAGACCTTGAAAGTGCAGAGCTTACTTATGGACTTGAAAGAATTGCCATGTATCTTCAAAATGTTGAATCCGTTTACGATATTCAGTACAACGAAAATATAACTTATGGCGAAGTATTTAAGAAAAATGAATACGAACATTCAAAATATGCCTTTGAACTTGCTGATGTAGATATGCTTAGAAAATTATTTGATATGTATGAAGCTGAAGCTAATAGAGTCATAGAAGATGGCATAGTAATCGATGCCTACGACTACACATTAAAATGTTCTCATGCCTTTAACTTACTAGATGCAAGAGGAGCTCTTTCTGTTTCTGAAAGAACAAGTTATATTCAAAGGGTTAGAAATCTTGCAAGAGTAGTGGCAAAGACACATTTAAAACATAGAGAAGAAATGAACTATCCCCTTATCAACAGAGGTGAAATAAATGAATAATTATTTACTTGAAATCGGTGTGGAAGAGTTGCCTTCAAGATTTGTCAACATGGCAATTGAGCAGCTTAATGAAAAATCTAAAAAATTATTAACTGAAAACGAAATTGGTTTTGAAAATGTAAAAGTTTATGCAACGCCAAGAAGACTTAGCCTTATTGTTGAAGGTCTTGACGAAAAACAAAGGGACATTCAAAAGGAAGTTAAGGGACCTTCTCTTAAGATTGCTTATGATGATGACAAAAAACCAACGAAACCTCTTTTGGGTTTTATGAAGTCACAAAATATTAGTGAAGATGACTTAATAATAAAGGAATTAAAGGGAACAGATTATGTTTTTGCAAATATTTCTTCAATAGGCAGAAAATCATCTGAAATTTTAGCTGAAATTATGCCTTCACTTATTAAGGACATTAATTTCCCTAAAAATATGCGTTGGGGAGGCAAAAACATTAGATTTGCCAGACCAATTAGATGGGTAGTGTCACTTTTAAATGACCAAGTAGTTGAATTTGACTTTGAAGGTATTCCTGTTGGAAATAAAACTAAGGGTCACAGATTTTTAGGTTCTTCAGAAATTATTATTGACCAAGTTAACAATTATGAAAAATTGCTTGAAGAGAATTATGTAATTTTAGACCAAAACAAGAGACGCGACATTATTAAATACGAATCAACAAAAATTGCAAAAGCCCTTGGTGGTGAAATTCACGAAAATGAAGATTTGCTTGAAGAATTAACTTACATTGTTGAATATCCATCTCCTATTAAGGGAAGCATTAAGGAAAAATACTTGACTCTTCCAAAGGAAGTTGTAACTACAACAATGATTGACCACTTGAGATTTACTCCAATTTATTCACAAGATGGCGAACTTCTTCCTTATTTTATTACTGTTAGAAATGGTACAAGAGACTACGAAGACATTGTAATTGCAGGTAACGAAAAAGTTCTTGGAGCAAGACTTGAAGATGCCAAATTCTTTTACGAAGATGACATCTCAAAGCCTCTTGAAGACTATGTAGAAAATCTAAAGGGAGTTTTATTCCACGACAAATTAGGCTCTATGCTTGAAAAAGAAAAGAGAGATGGCGTTGTGGCAAAGAAAATTGCCAAGTCACTTTCCTTTGCCGATGAAGCAATTGAAGCTCTTGATAGGGTAGCTCATCTTTCAAAGGCTGACTTAACTACAAAAATGGTAATTGAATTTACTGAACTTCAAGGTGTAATGGGAGAAATCTATGCCCTTAAATCTGGAGAAAAGGAAATTGTGGCAACAGCAATTAGGGAACAATATCTTCCAAAATTTGCAGGCGATGCTCTTCCAAAATCAAGTGTGGGTTCAATCTTCTCTCTTGCAGATAAAATTGACACAATAGTTGGGCTTTTTGCCATTGGAGAAATCCCTACAGGTTCTACAGATCCCTTTGCACTAAGAAGGTCTGCAATTGGAATAATTAATATAATAAGAAAAACTGGCTGGAAATTTAACTTAAATGAAGTAATAGAAACAAGTTTATATGAATACATCAACGATTTAGGTCTAACTTTTGATCATGAAGAAGTTATTGCCAATATAAGAGAATTTTTCTTTGGAAGAATTAAGACAATGCTTCAAGAAGAAGGCATTAGATACGACATTATTGATGCAGTTTTAATTCCTGAAAGTGAAATTTACAATATATTTGAAAAAGCTAAGGAATTAAATGAATGGTTTAAAGATGATAGGACAAACTTTGTTGACGCCTACAATAGAATTAACAACTTGACAAAAGACATTAATTTCACAGAAATAGATGAAGAACTTCTAAAAGAAGATGCAGAAAAAAATCTTTACAATAAATTTGTAGAAAATGACAAGAAATTTAAGGAAGGGCTTGCTTCTGAAAATTACAAGGATGCAATGGATGCACTAAATGACTTAGTTCCATCTATTGACGCTTTCTTTGACAGTGTAATGGTAATGGCAGAAGATGAAAACATAAGACACAATAGACTTGCGCTTATAAATAGTATTGAGGAAAATATTCAAAAAATATTAAAAATCGAAAATATTGTAGAATAGGTCGGTGAGCAAATGAAATTTAGCGAAAGACAAACTGAAATTATTGAAATTGTAAGAGATGAAGGTCCCATTACAGGCGATGAAATTGCAGAAAAACTAGGTTTGTCAAGAGCGACTATTAGATCAGACCTTTCAGTTCTCACTATGATTAATATATTGGGAGCTAGACCAAAGTTTGGATACTTTTATACTGGTAAATCTATTCTTTCACAGCTTTCCGATGATTTAAAAAAATTAAAACTTAGGGATTATATGTCCCTGCCCTTTTCTTGCGACCAAAAAACTTCCGTATATGATGTAGTAGTGGGTCTCTTTATGGAGGACCTGTCTTCTATGTTTATAACCGATGGGGGTTATCTTGCTGGTATCGTCTCAAGAAAAGATTTGATCAGATTTATGATTGGTGATGCCGACATAAAGAAGACTCCCATAAGTGTTATTATGACTAGAATGCCCAATGTTTTTTATGTTGACATTGACGACACTGTCTATAAGGCTGCAAATTTAATTGTATCAAAGGGAATAGATTCTCTTCCCGTTGTGGAAGTTAAAAATAATAAAGATCTCGAAGTGGTTGGCAGATTTACAAAGACAAATGTAACAAGACTTTTTGTAGATGTCTGTGACGGAGAGATTATCTAGGAGGAGAAATGAATAAAGACGATAAACAACTTACTATTTTTGTCATCTCCGATTCAATTGGAGAAACTGGTGAATTAATTGCAAAAAGTTCAGCTAGACAATTTGAGTCAGAAAATTATGAAATTATTAGATATCCTTATCACAACAGCATTGACCAAATTAAGCCAGTTCTCGAAAAAGCTTCAAAAATTCAAAATAGTTTAATAGTTTACACAAATGTTGTAAAGGAAACTAGAGAATTTATTGAAAGAAAAACTCACGAGCTAAAACTTCACACAGTTGATGTCATGGGTGAACCTATGCGTCAAATTCAAGATATTTTAGGATATGAACCTCTTAGAGAACCTGGACTAATAAGAAGGCTTGATGAAAATTATTTCAAGAAAGTTGAATGTGTTGAGTTTGCAGTTAAGTATGACGACGGAAAGGACCCTCGTGGTGCAAAGAAGGCTGACATATGTCTTGTTGGCATTTCAAGAACTTCTAAGACTCCACTTTCCATGTATCTTGCCAATAAATTATACAAAGTGGCAAATATTCCGTTAGTTCCTGAAGTTCCTGTTCCTAAGGAAGTTTATGAAAAGGATGTTGACAGGGTAATTGGACTTATTGCAAATCCTGAAAAAATTATTTCTGTAAGAGAACAAAGACTTAAGTCTCTTGGACTAACTTCAGGTGCAAAATATGCCAACTACGACAGAATTAGAGAGGAACTAAATTATTCTAAGCAAGTTATGGAAGAGCTTGGCTGTTTTGTAATAGATGTTTCTGATAAGGCAATTGAAGAAACTGCTGAAATTATAATTAATCATATGGAATCTAGGATGTGATGAGATGAATCTTCGAGTTGAGAGAGAAAAACTTGAACACGAAATGCTCTTTGATTTTGCCACCTTTGCAGATTCAACTTTAGGAAGAAATGAAAGAGAAGAAAAATGTAATCTTAGAACTGAATTTCAAAGAGATAGGGATAGAATTATTCACTCAAAAAGTTTTAGGAGATTAAAACACAAGACTCAGGTCTTTATTTCTCCTGAAGGCGACCATTTTAGGACAAGACTCACTCACACTCTTGAAGTCAGTCAAATTGGAAGGACTATAGCTAGGGCACTTAGGTTAAATGAAGATTTAGTTGAGGCAATTGCCCTTGGTCATGACTTGGGGCACACTCCCTTTGGCCACTCAGGCGAAGCTGTCTTAAATGAATTAAAAAGTGATGGCTTTATTCATGGAGTCCAGTCTCTAAAAGTCGTAGATTTTTTAGAAAGATCTGACAAGAGAATTGGATTAAACCTTACAGAAGAAGTGCGTGATGGAATTTTAAATCACTCTGGCTCTGGCGAGGCAAAGACCCTTGAAGGCAAAATAATAAAGTTTGCCGATAGGATTGCCTACATTAATCATGACATAGACGATGCCATAAGAGCTGGCATAATTTCTTCTGATTCACTGCCAAAGGATCTCACTGATATCCTTGGAAACACTTCATCAGAAAGAATAAATACTATGATTATTGGCATAGTGGAAAAATCCTATGGCAAGCCTATTGTTGAAATGGAAAAGGAAATTTACCAGGCAACCATGGAGCTTAGACAGTATATGTTTAAAACAGTTTACATGGATCCTGTTGTCAAAAGTGAAGAAGTTAAAATAAAGAGACTATTAACTGAGCTTTATAAATATTATATGGAAGATTTAAGTAGAATTCCTCGTAATCACTTGAGCCTTTATGAAGGAAGAGTTCACAGTGACGAAGATATTGTTTCAGATTACATTGCAGGAATGACAGACACCTATGCCATGAAACAAATTAAAAATATTTTTATACCGAAGGGATGGAGCATTTAATTGTATGTTATAAATGATAATGTTCTTGATGAAATAAGAGACAGAGCAGATATAGTAGATTTAATTGGAGAATATGTTGACTTAAAAAGGTCAGGCTCTAACTATATGGGGCTCTGTCCTTTTCATTCTGAAAAGACTCCTTCCTTTTCTGTTTCTCCATCAAAATCTATTTTCAAGTGTTTTGGCTGTGGAGTTGGAGGGGATGTCATTACCTTTATTATGAAAAGGGAGAACTTAAATTTTCCTGAAGCTGTAGAATTTTTGGCAGAAAAATATAATGTAAGGCTATCTGAATATAAAGATGAAAACAAAGAAGCTCGCGACAAGAGGAACAGGCTTTATGACATAAATAGAGAAGCGGCAATGCATTTTTTAAATAATCTTTCATCCTCACCAAAGGCACAAAAGTATTTAAGGGACAGGGGACTAAGTGATAAGACAATAAGAGCTTATGGACTTGGCTATTCTAAAGATTCTTGGACAGACTTATACGATCACTTGACTAAATTAGGTTACAAGGAAGAGGAACTTTTAAACTTGAATTTAGTTTCCAAGAGCAAAAATGGAAATTACATTGACAGATTTCGCGACAGGGTTATGTTTCCAATTATAAATAGAAATAATAAGGTAATTGCCTTTGGAGCGAGAGGCTTTGGAGATGCCAAGCCAAAATATTTAAACTCAAGGGAAACGCCTATATTTCACAAGGGAAGCAACCTCTTTAATATGAATATAGTTTCAAGAGAATCCAGCCGCCAGAGAATAATATTAGTTGAAGGTTATATGGATGTTATTTCTTTATACAATAGTGGTATAAATTATAGTGTAGCAAGCCTTGGTACTTCTCTTACTGAAGACCAGGCAGCAATTATTAAAAAGATGGCGAAAGATATATACATCTGTTATGACAGCGACAAGGCTGGAATTAACGCGACTTCAAGGGCAATAGATATATTTTTATCTAAGTCTTGCAAGCCCAAAATCATTGAATTAGAAGGTGGACTAGACCCCGACGACTTTATAAAAAAATATGGAATGGAAGGCTTTGAAAATAAAATTAAGTCAGCTATTTCTTATATTGACTTCAAAATAAAAATACTGAGGGAAAATTTTAATTTAGAAGATGCAGAAGGGCTTAGCAATTTTACTCTTGAGTCTGCGAAAATTTTATCTAGCATTAAAAATCCCATTGAAAGAGATATTTTTGTAAAAGAATTTTCTAAAAAATATAATATTTCTTACAAGGCAATTGAAAATTATATAAATTATTTAAACAGAAATAAAATAAAAAGTGAGAAAAAAGAAAAGTTCAAGCCAAAGAAAAATACAAATGTTGTGAAAAGTACAAAAACTAGAGCACAAGAGGAATTATTATCATATTCTTTGCTGGACAATGATATTTACAATTATATCAAAAATAAAATTCAGGTTTTTTATTTTACCAATGCAATGACTAGGGCAAGCTTTGAAGAAATACCTAAAATGTTTGAAGAAGAGATGGAAGTTTCTGAATTTTTAAATTTATTAGAGAAAAACAGGCTAATAGATTCAAATTTTAAAGAAAATATTTTAGGAATTATAAAAAATATCCACGTCAATGAAAAAATTGTAGATGAGTTAATAAAAACTTTAGAGAGAAATTATCTCCAAAAGGAAAAGGAAAGAATCCTCGAAAACATTGATAAACTTCAAGGGGAAGAAGACAAAAATCTTTTACTCGATGCTTTAAAGGATCTTAAAGAGATTAATTTAAAGTTAAGTGAGTTGAAAGAGGAGGGCAATTATGAGTGAAAATTTAAAAAATAAGGATTCGATTGAATCAATAACAGAGCAGCTTTTAAAAGATGGCAAAAAAGATGGGAATCTTAGCTATGATGAAATAGGTGATGCCTTTGAAAAGTTTCAAATTGATTCTGACGATATAGATGAATTATACAAGACCTTCGAGAAGGAAGGTATCAATTTAGTTGACAAAAAAGATTTAAAAGATGATGATGAAGATGAAGTTGATCTTACTAAAGAGGACTTGTCAGTGCCTAAGGGCGTGACAGTAGATGATCCTGTCAGGATGTACTTAAAGGAAATTGGAAAAATTTCTCTACTTACTGCTGAAGAAGAAGTTGAAATTGCAAAGAGAATGGAAGCAGGAGATGAGTCAGCGAAAAAAGAACTTGCTGAAGCCAATTTAAGGCTTGTAGTTTCCATTGCAAAGAGATATGTTGGTAGGGGCATGAGCTTTTTGGATTTAATTCAAGAGGGAAATCTTGGTCTTATGAAAGCTGTTGACAAGTTCGATTACACTAAGGGTTTTAAATTTTCAACTTACGCAACTTGGTGGATTAGACAGGCAATCACAAGGGCAATTGCAGACCAAGCAAGGACTATAAGAATTCCTGTGCACATGGTTGAAACTATTAATAAACTTGTTAGAGTTCAAAGACAACTAGTTCAAGACCTTGGACGAGATCCACTTCCAGAAGAAATCGCTGCTGAAATGAATTTAGATGTAGAGAGAGTTCGCGAAATTCAAAAAATTGCACAAGAGCCAGTGTCTCTTGAGACTCCAATTGGTGAAGAAGAGGACTCACATCTTGGAGATTTTATACCAGATGATGAAATACTATCTCCACAAGATGCAGCTACTTTTACACTTCTTAAGGAACAACTTAACTCTGTTCTCGAAACTTTAACTGAGAGAGAAAAAAAGGTTTTAACTTTAAGGTTTGGACTTGATGATGGCAGGGCAAGAACTCTTGAAGAGGTTGGAAAAGAGTTTGATGTAACTCGTGAAAGAATTAGACAAATAGAAGCCAAGGCGCTAAGAAAATTGCGCCATCCATCTAGATCAAAGAAATTAAAGGATTATTTAGAATGATAAAATTATCGAATAGGCTAAAAAAAATTGCAGAACTTGTAGATTTTGGCGCAACGGTAATTGATGTGGGCACAGATCACGGATATGTGCCCAATTTTTTATGCGAAAAAAATATCTCAAGGGACATTATTGCAACGGATATCTCAAAAAATTCTCTGGAGAAGTCAATTGAACTGACAAGAGAAAGGGACAATGAAAAATATATTAGAAATATTCTTGCCAATGGAATTGTAAGGGAAAATCGGGACAACATAATCATTGCTGGTCTCGGTGGAATTCAAATTGCAGAAATTATTTTAAATTCAATTGAAATTGCTAGGTCTGCAAAAAAATTAATTTTGCAGCCTATGCAAAAGACAAACATTTTGCGCAGAGAATTAAACAATATGGGCTTTGAAATAATTAATGAAGAGATAATCTTTGAAGATGACAGGTACTTTGAAATTATCCTTGCAAGATATTCTGGTCAAATAAAAAAATTAGAAGAAGTAGATTTTTATTTTTCAAAAAGTTTAATCGAAAAAAAGGACAAAGTTTACTTAGACTTTTTGAGGGAAAGGCAAAGAGAACTTGAAAAAATTTTAAGTAATATTAGTAATGATAGTGACAGGACAAAAAAGAGAAGTGGTGAACTTAAAAGTTTATTAATAAGAACCAAGGAGGCAATAGATGAAATATCAAATAAGTGAAATTAAAAATTACATGGAAAATTGGGCAAGAGAAGACCTCCAACTTACTTGGGACAACTCTGGCAGTCAAATTGAATTTAAGGGCGAAACAGATTCCCTTGTCCTCGGCTTAGATGTCACTGATAAATTAATTAAGAAGGCAATAGAAATGAATTCTAAGCTTATTATAAGTCATCATCCCATGTTTTTTGGCGGGGAGAAAAGCATAATTGAGGGAACTTATAGGGGTGACAATATTATTGCCTTAATAAAAAATAACATATCAGTTTTTTCCTATCACACTTCCATGGATATTGCTGAGGATGGAGTAAATGACACTCTCTTTGAAAAATTAAATTTAAAGAATAAGGAAATTTTAACTTATGAAGAAGAAAAAGCCATGGGTTTAATTGGCGAACTTGAAAAAAATTATTCTTTGGAAGAACTTTTAAACTTTTTAGAAGAAAAATTAGAAGTAAAAAAGATAAAAGTTTATGGAAGAAACAAAAGAGAGATAAAAAAACTTGCAATTCTTGGAGGCTCTGGTGCTGAGTTTATTTCTGCTGCCAAAAATGCAGGCGTAGACGCCTATATTACAGGAGATGTAAAATACCATGATGGACAAAGAGCCTATGAAGAGGGAATCATTTTAATAGATGTGGGACATTTTTATTCAGAAAAAATTATTCTTCCAAAAATAAAAAAGAGGCTAAGTGAAAAGTTTAGTGATTTAGATTTTTATATAGAAGAAGAAAGTAGCTTTGAGCTTGATATTTAAAGCTCTAAGTGTTAAACTATTTAAGTAAGTAAATTGGTCAACTGCACATATGTGAGGAAAGTCCGCGCTCCACAGAGCAGGGATGCTGGCTAACGGCCAGTGGGGGCGACCCCAAGGCAAGTGCAACAGAAATATACCGCCCTAGGGTAAGGTTGGAAAGGCGAGGTAAGAGCTCACCAGATCATTAGTGATAATGATGCTATGTAAACCCCATTCGGAGCAAGACCAAATAGGAATAACAGATGCTGCTCGCATCTGCCGGTAGGTAGGTTGCTAGAGATTATAGGTAACTGTAATCCAAGATTGATAGTTGACAAAACAGAACGCGGCTTATAGATTTGCTTACTACATAATTTAAAATTTATTAAGACAAAAGTTACAAAGAAGTTAAAATTAATTTAACTATTTTGTAACTTTTTGTTGTTTTTTTGTAATAACTTTGTTATACTTAAGGAGCAATAAAAAATGTACGCATATAATTTTTTTTAGAAATATAAAATCAGAGTATAGGAGTTGTTAGTATTGGTTTCCTTTAAGAATAAATTGCCACTTGGTCTATTTGCACTATGCGCAGTTTCAATAGTTGGCATGAAAGATACGGGAGTATTTATTAACGAACATGTACAAAGGACATATAGTGGAAATGAAATTGAGTTCTCTATTGGCGAAAAAGTAGAAATCCTTGAAAACAAGGGCAATGAATACTATGTTCAAAAGGGAAAGGCAAAAGTTACTATTCCACAAGAAAAAATTTTACTTACAGAAGTTAATGTTCCTACATATCAAGTTGTAAAAGCAAGCCCAATCTTAGATGATAATGGAAAAATTATTAGAAGCTTGTTTATCGATGAATATGCAGTTGGAATTTCAGTAGACACTACTACAGCAAAAATTAAGTGTAACGACGGAACTATAGGTAATGTTAGCAGAAGTGCACTTAAAAAAGTTGCTGACAAGAGAAATAATGTAACAGAAGTTCAAGTTAAGAAGGACACTGTTGCCAGAAGTGACAATGGAAAAAAACTAAATTTAAACAAAAATCAAACTGTAAATGTAGTTGATTTTGACAATGGACTTTTTATCATTGAAGATAAGGGAACTTCTTACAATGTTGACGGCAAAGATTTAAATATTCTTTCTGGATTAAAGGTAGAAAAACCAGTAGCAGTAAAAGTTGATGAAAAAGCATTACTTTCTGCTGATGAAAAAGAAATTCAAGAAGTAATAAAATATAAAGAAGTAAAAGAATTCAAAAAAGTTGCAGCGCCTGATTCTTCAACTGCTGCTAAAGTAATATCTTCTGCAGAAAATAAACTTGGATCTACTTATGTATATGGAGATACAGGTAAAGAAGGATATGATTGCTCAGGTCTTGTTTATTCAATTTATTGCAATGAACTAGGAATTTCACTTCCAAGATCTTCAGCATCACAATCAACTTTTGGAAAACAAGTTTCAAAATCTGATTTGCAAGAAGGAGACCTAGTATTCTTTAACACAACAGGCAATGGAGTTAGTCATGTTGGAATCTATGTTGGAGATGGAAAATTTATCCACGCTTCATCTGGACAAGGAAAAGTTATGACTTCATCCCTTACTGAAGGATACTACCAAGATAGATTTGTTAACGCAACACGCGTGCTATAAATAATTTTTCATTTAGAGCCTTAGGGCTCTTTTTTTTATGTCTTGAAGTAGGGACTTTATTGGCGTAAATATTTTTTAATTATAATTAGCTTTTTAGAAAATGCTAAGTTGTAAAATTAAATTTGAAAAAAATAAATGATAAAACAAAAAATTTCAAAAATTAAAATCAAACGTTCATAAGAAGAAATTAACAATATTACCGAAAAACATTTAATACAAGAATATTTTTAAGTTAAAATTTTTAAAATTTATATAAATTTGTAAAGCAAGTTAGGTTATTAAAAGAATTTTATAAACCACAGAAATAATAATATTTTTAATTAAATTGTTTTGTTAAAAATACAATAGTTTTATTAAAGAAATGAATATTGAAAAAGTAATTTTCTGGTGCTAAACTCTATTAGGTAAAAAATGATGATAATTATTATCGTTATAAAATCTATTTGGAGGAATTATGAATAAGAATTTAAGAAATTTTTCATCGTTGACTTTGTCGATGATATTTGTGATGAGTTCTTTTAATGGAGTTTTTGCGGAAAATAATATAGGCAATAATTCTTTAACTGAGACTCAAAAGATTGTTAGAGATAAAAAAGAATTTGATTCAAAGAAAAGTAAAATACTTGAAGACTTTGAAAAAGAAGAGCCAAGTGTAAAAGTTAAAAGAGATAAAGTAGTTTATTTTGTAGAATTTGAAGATAAGGCAAATAAAAATGAAATTTTGCAGACTTTAAATAAGATAAAAAATTTAAAGGTTTTATATGAGTATAATATTATTTTTAACGCTGTCTCCGTTGAAACTTACCCCGAAGAATTAGATAATTTAAAAAGTATTAAGGGTGTTAAAAATGTTGAAAGGGCAGGCAAATTAGTTCCACTTATGGAAAATGCAAGAAAGCTTGTAGGGGCTGATAGTGCCAGCGATTATCTAAAAGAGTTAAATGCAATAAATGCAAATCTTGGAAAAAATTATGATGGTCGTGGTATGGTAATTGCAAATATTGATACTGGAATGGATGCAAGTCACAAGGCTATGCGAATTGATGATGACGCGAAGAGTTCTTTAAAGATTAAAAAGGAAAATTTAAAAGGTTCTGATAAGGAATTCTGGTTATCGGATAAAGTCCCTCATTCTTTTAATTACTTAAATGGCGGTAAGATTACCACAGAAAAATATGACGATGGTTCTGATTATTATGATCCACACGGAATGCACATAGCTGGGATTTTGGCAGCAAATGATACTTTAGAAGATGTAAAAGCTAATAAAGGGATAAGAGGTATTGCACCTAATGCACAAATTTTTTCTTACAAGATGTACTCTGATGCCAGTGACGGTTTTGCTGGAGATGAGACTATGTTTCATGCCTTTGAAGATTGCATTAAGCATGATGTAGATGTTATTTCTGTTTCTTCTGGTTTTACGGGAACTGGTTTAGTAGGAGAAAAATATTGGTATGGAATTAGAGCTCTTAGAAAAGCTGGTATTCCTATTTGTGTTGCCACTGGTAATTATGCAACGTCATCTTCTAGTTCATCTTGGGATAGATATGCAAATAATTCTTTGAAAATGACAGATACAGGAAATGTAACGAGAACTGCTGCTCACGAAGATGCAATCGCTGTTGCATCATCTCGTAATACTAAAATTGATTATGAAGGCGTGAACATTGGCGGAAGAGATTTTAGATATTCTCAAATTGGTGCTTTCTTTGATAAAAATAATTTCCCTCAAGGCAAATATAATTTTATTTACTTGGGACAATGTCAAGATGAAGATATAGCTGGAAAAGATTTGAAAGATAAAATTGTTGTAATGGATAGAATTTATACTAAGGATCTGAAATTTGCCTTTAAAAAAGTTTTTGACAAAGGAGCAAAGGGATTAATAGTAGTAAATACAGTTTCTTATTACAATAGAGATGATTGGGAAAGTATTCCTGCTATGGGATATGAGCAAGATGAAAATACAAGAGTTCCTGTATTTTCTGTATCAGGCATGGATGGAAAATTAATCTGGGATATGATTTGTGATAGAAAAGTTGATGATAAGGAAGACTTTAAAGCAAAAGATTCAGATTACAGAATTGATATGGCAAAATATAATTCAAAGAAACCAAAAGTTGGAGACGAAAAAGAACTTAGCCTTAAATTTTTAAATCATAAAATTGCCTGGGAAGATACTAATGTTCCAGCCGGCTCAACTTCATGGGGCCCAAGGATTGATTTGATGTTAAAGCCTGATGTTTCTGCTCCTGGTAAAAATATTTATTCAACTTTAAATAAGATAAATGGTGTCGACACTTATCAATATATGTCAGGAACATCAATGGCTGCTCCAGTGGTATCAGCTTCAACTGTTTTAATAAGACCGAGAGTTAAAGAGCTTGTAAATGAACCAGTTATAAAATCAAGAGGTATAGATATAACTTCTCTTACAAAGATTATGCTCCAAAACACATCAACGCCAATGATTGATCCAACAACTGATGATGGAAATGGAAATTATTTATTTGCTTCGCCAAGACAACAAGGATCAGGTTTAATAAATGTTGAAAAAGCTTTAAAGAACAATTTAATTGTTTCTTACAAAGTTGAAGATTCTAAGGGAGAAATGAATTCTTATGGAGCTGTCTCATTAAAGGAAATTAAATCTGATAAAAAAGATTTTACAATTAATATAGACAATCCATCTGATAAAGACATAACTGTAAAAGTAAGTTCATCAAAAATCACAACAGATGGAGAAGTAACGAAGAAAAAATTAGACGAAGAGTATAAAGATGAAAATAGCAAAGATGGAAAACAAGTAGTTGCAGAAATTCATCCTAAAGAAGTTTCTGGAGCAAGCATAACTTTTGCACAAGATGAAATAACAATACCAAAAAGAGGCTCTTATGATTTGGGCGCTACATTACATGTGGGCGAAGCAATGAATAAGGACCAATTTGTCGAAGGCTATATAAAATTTGAATCTAAAGAAGAAAAAACTGATGCAAAAGATCCTCAGCCATCACTTTCAATGCCTGTAATGGGATTTGCTGGCGATTGGAACAAAGAACCAATTGTTGATAAATGGGCTTGGGAAGAAGGTTCAAGGTCAAAGGGTATTGTAGGTTATGATGATGAAGGAAATCCTAAAATTCCAGGAACATTAAATAAAGGCCGTGGTGGAGAGCATGGTATAGATTTATTTAAGCCGGCAGGAGTAATTCAAAATAGGGAAACTGAAAACAAAACTTTAGACCAAGACCCTGAATTATTTGCTTTTAATAACTCACAAGACTTCAATATGAATTCTAGTGGAGATAGTAAAATTATTTCTGGAAATGAAATTGATAGAGGTCTTACACCTAGTCCATTGATTTTAAGATCTGCATCTGACTGCAAAATTTCTATTGTAAATACAATGGATGAAAATAATCAAAAGCCACTTAAAGTTATTACAGTTGATCATTTTATAAAGGGAATTTTAAATTCAAAGAGAAGTGACGCAAAGGGAATTAAGGGCTCAAAGTTAAAAGTTTATGGCGATTTGAGATGGGACGGATTAATTTATAATCCTCATGCAGAAGATAAAACTGATCCAAATTATATTGAAGGAAAATTTGATCCAATTGCAGAAGGTCAATATTATTATAAATTTGAGTATAGACTTTCTCCAAAATATCCTTATCAAGTTTCATACATTCCTGTAAAAATAGATAGAACTGCACCAAAAATTGTTAGCCTAAATGCAGAAAATCCAGATGAAATTATTTTAAAGGTTAAAGATACTTATCATCTTCAAAAAGACAAGACAAAAACTATTTTTGAAAGAGACCAAGAAAAAAATCCAGCTGATTTTAACGAAGTAAACAATAAAGTTTGGTTTGCAGGGGCAGCTTTTGTAAATGAAGATGGAGATATAGAAGAAAACTTAAAGGTAGTTAACACTGGAAAAGTTGACAAATATGGAAGCTTTGAAATGGATAACGAAGGAAATTCTGTTTATAAAATCCTCGGTGCAAATAAAAATCTTCTTGGCAAGACTTTAGAAGTTGCAGCTCTTGATGGTGCTTCAAACTTTACAAATTTATATAGAATTAAGTTTGATAAAGAAGTTAAAAATGGAAAACTAGAATATTTCCTAGAAACTGAAGATGGTCAAGCTAATGAGAAACTTGGAGAAATTGATGCATCTAAGCTTAAAAATGTAGAAGTAAAAGAAGATAAAAAAGAAGAAGATAAGGCAAGAGATAATAAAAAGAAGGATTATGGAAATCCTGAAATAAGCATAGAAAAGAATAGTTCTTATATAAAAGAACTTACAGAAGAAGATACCAAGAGAATCATAGAGCCAAAGGAAATAAAGAAAACTAATGAGTTTACAGGAGAAGATAGCATAGATTATGACTATGGCGATATTAAATCAATAGATGAGTATGGTATTCCTTCAAGATATTCTGATGGTTCTCCTATGGAATTTAAAGATAAAGATTTAGATACATTAAAGGATATGGGATATATTGGAAAAATTATTCCAGATTCAAATGGTGGCTTTGACATAAAGGGAGAAGTTAAAAATGTTTCTCAAGATGCAAAAATTTATTTTGTATCCACTACAATGTCAAAGACAAATAAGAGAGAAGAGGTAAAGAAAGTTCCTGGTTCTTATGATGAAAATACTCACAGTCTAAAATTTAATTTATGGGCAAATAAGGATGATATAGACAATAATAAGGGAATTGACTACAAAGGAGATATCGAATTATTTGTAGTAGACAGTGGTAAAACAAGTAAGAGCATTTTCCTTAGAATGCCAAAAGAAAAAAATACTAGCGTAGAAAAAAATGAATCGTCTAAGCTATTAACTTCAGAGCATAGCATTGTAGAACTTGGTGGAGAAGATCTTGGCGGGAAATTAAAAGAAGACAAAGATGAAAATGGAAAGACTTTTTATAGAGTGAGAGATGAACTTAGAATAAAAAAGGGTTATGGAGTTAGAGTTATTTCTAGAAATCCAGGCAAGACAAATCTAGACGCAAACTACACTGAAGATTTTATAAATAATGATGAAGATGTAAAGACTTTTGAAGCTAATATAAAAGTTTTAGATGGATTTAATGTAGTTAGATACGAAATCTATAAATTAGATGGTAGTAAAGACCTTAAAGAGGAAAATCTAATTGAAGAAATGGGCAAGTGCTTCTATGTTGATAGAGATAAAGTTCAATTGAATATGGATCCAGATACTTTTTATCCATATACTGATGGAAATAAGGGAGAACTTTATTTTAGAAAGAGTCCTCACACATTGAGAGGTAAAATTGGAGATAAGGGTGGATTTAATTGGCATCTTAGAATAAATGAATCAATGATTGACCAATATTTAATTTATGGTGATTTAAAATCTGATAATTCAAAAGATTTTGAAGTTAAATTAGATGTTAGAGATAATGATGTAATGGATTGGTCAGCAAAGGATTATAAATTAAATGGACCTGAAGGCGGAATTTTATCACAATACAGAATTTACATGGACAGTGTTAAGCCAGAAATAAAATTATCTAAAGATGATAATTCAGAAAACCCAATTACTTTAAACTATGGGGATAAAAAAGTTTATTTAAAGGTTTCAGATAAGAGAGATGCGGATAAACCTGGTCGTATAGAAAAAGTTAATATTTTTGCAAATGGCATGGAGTTTGACCTAAGTAAAAATCTAGAAGAATTTATCAAAGATGGAAAAGTTAAAATAAAAGTAATAGCCTCAGACTATGCAAGAAATACAAGTGTAAAAATATTTAATTTAGATTTAGATAAGGATGAAATTAGAGAAATCGAAAACGAAGATGTAAAAGTAACAGTAAATGGAAATGAAGAAAATGTAAAACAAGGAGAAGATTTTGTCCTTCCAGAATACAATGGAAATGTAGAGACAAATAAAAAATTCATTGGCTGGAATGTAAGAGGTATTACTCAAAAGCCGGGACATATATTCCTTGCTAAAGATGATATTGAAATTGAACCAGTATTTGAAGAAGTTAGCCAAAAGAAATATACTGTAACTTTTGAGGCAAATGGAGGAAGTGGAAAAATTCCATCTCAAACTGTTACAGAGAAGGAAGAAATTGAATTGCCACAAAACACATTTGTAGCACCTGAGGGTAAAGTTTTTGATGCTTGGATTGTTTCAGGAGATAGAAACAAGAAAAATGCTGGAGAAAAAATTAAAGTTGATTCAGATATAACAATTACAGCGTCTTGGAAAGGTATTAAGGAAGAAAAACCAGCAGATGAGAACAAAAAGCCATCTGAAGATAATTATCCTGACAAAAAAGAAAATGAACCAAATAATAATTCAAATAAAGAAAATAATTATCCATTAATAAAAAATAGAAATCACGAGAAAAGGAGTCCTGTCTTTACAAATAGCGGCATAAACAATAACCCAGGAAGTATACTTTCAACTAATGATGATAATACAAATGGACTTGAAAATCATTGGGCAAAAGATGCAATTAATAATGCAGTAAATAAAGGTTACTTTAAAGATATTGCAGAGTTAAATAATTTTATGCCAGACAAAAATCTTACTAGAGCAGAATTTGTAACAATACTTGGAAGAGTCGCAAATGTTGACACAAGTAAGTATAATAATAAAGTATTTTCAGATGTAGATGAAAATAAATACTATGCTGCTTATGTTGATTGGGCATACAAAAATAAAATAGCATGTGGATTTGGTGATGATACATTTATGCCAGATAAGGAACTTACTAGAGAAGAAATGTGTGCCTTCCTATCAAGATTTAATAAAGTAAATAAATTAAATAATAAGGTAGAAAATACAAATATTGATTTTAAAGATAAAAAAGATATTTCGTCTTGGGCAAAAGATTCTGTAAAAGAAATGGTTAAACTTGGTTTAATTAAGGGAATGGATGACGGAAAGTTTGCACCAAAAGAAAAGTTAACAAGAGCACAAATTGCACAAGTTGTATTTAGCATGAAATAAATTTTCTGCTATGGCTTTTTTGCTAGCTAAGAATGAAATTAGATATATTTTAGTAGGTGAAGAAAATAGAAACAGAAAATCTTTAGACTTTATAACAAAAAGTTGAATAGGAGAAAGAAGATAGACTGTTTACAAGTTAAGATATAATTAAAATATTAAGGAGATTCATTAAATTGAATCTCTTTTTTAATTTTAGATGGGATATTTACAAATGAGATAAGAGGAATTTAAAAACTATAATTTTTTTAGTAAAATATAAAATCAAATAAACTATATGAAGAGAAATTATTTTATAAAGATTAAAAAATTTTAATACTTTTATTTTTCTAAAATGGTAAAATGATAGAAGAAGTAATACTTCAAATTTATAAAATTTTAAGGAGGAGAAATGAAAAAGAATAGTTTTTTTAATTCCTTAGTTTTTAAACTAATCTTAGGAATTATTATAGGAATTTTTGTAGGAAGAATTTCCGGCGAATCAGCAATCATTGTAATTAATACTATTAAGAGAGTTATGGGAGACTTAATTGGCTATGTAGTTCCACTAATAATCTTGGGATTTATCACTCCTGCCATAGTTTCTTTAAAGGAAAGTGCAGGCAAGATTTTAAGTGTAACTCTTGCAATTTGCTACATATCATCTGTGGGAGCTGCCACAATGTCTTTCTTAGCAGGTAGGGCTATTATTCCAAAGCTTAACATTGCATCAAATGTTGGTGCAGGCAATGCCATTCCTGAATCAATTTTTAAGTTATCAATTGATCCAATTATGCCTGTTATGACAGCACTTGTAACTTCAATTTTATTTGGAATTGCAGTAATTGTTACAAAATCAGAACATTGGGAAAATTTGCTAATGGAACTTAATAAAATTATTTTATCCATTGTAAATAATTTTGTAATTAAAATTCTTCCAGTTTACATTGCAGCTACATTTGCAACTTTATCCTATGAAGGAGCAATTATTTCTGAATTGCCAGTTTTTATAAAGATAATTTTAATTGTAATAGTTGGACATTTTATTTGGATGACTCTTATGTATTCAATAGCCGGGGCTATTTCAAAGACAAATCCAAAGGAAGTCTTCAAACATTATCTGCCAGCTTATTTAACAGCTGTAGGAACAATGTCCTCTGCTGCAACTCTTCCAGTGGCATTAGATTGTGCTAGAAAATCAGAGACACTTGATCCAAAGATTAGAGACTTTGCTATTCCGCTTTGCTCAAATACTCACTTATGCGGTTCAGTTTTGACAGAAGTTTTCTTCGTAATGACAGTTTCACAAATTATATATGGAAAGCTTCCAGAAACTTCTAATATGATTGTCTTTATAGTTTTACTTGGAATTTTTGCAATAGCGGCACCAGGAGTTCCTGGAGGAACTGTAGTGGCATCTCTTGGACTTATTACTTCAATTTTAGGATTTAACGATACAGGAACAGCCCTAATGCTTTCGATTTTTGCACTGCAAGACAGTTTTGGAACTGCTTGTAATGTAACATCTGACGGCGCAATAGCCCTAATGGTTACTGGAATATTTAAAAAAGTTCCAGGAAGGGGAGAAGGCAAAAAGCTAAAGGAAGCTTAATTTTATAAAATATTTGACCAAGGATTCGTCCTTGGTTTTTTTATTTGTGAATTTATCTTCTAATTTAATTTAAAAGAATTTATTATTTTATTTTAAAATTTTGCTTCCAATTAGAATTTTTATAATTATTTTGAGCTTCAAAATAATTATTAAGTTTTCTCAGACTTTACTTTAGAAATTATTTAATCAACTTTTGAAATTATAAATATTAAGATAATAAATATATTTAAAAAATTCTTATAATATTATATAAAAAATTAAAAAAATATTTATTACAATTAAATTAAATGATAATAAATTTCAAAATTGGAGGAAATAAAATGAGTAAAGTAAATGTAATTTATTGGTCAGGCACTGGCAATACAGAAAAAATGGCAGAGGCAATAGTTAAGGGTGCTGAAGGAGCAGGCGCTGAAGTAAAACTAATCCAAGTAGGTTCTGCTACAGAAGATGATGTAAAAAATGTAGATAGAATTGCCTTTGGATGTCCTGCCATGGGAGCAGAAGAGCTTGAAGAAACTGAAATGAGACCTTTTATGGATAAGGTAAATCCACTTCTTTCTGGGAAAAATGTTGTTTTATTTGGCTCTTATGAATGGGCTGATGGTGAGTGGATGAAAATTTGGCAAGAAGAAGTTGAAGGCACAGGTGCAAAATTAGTTGATGATGGCTTTGCTGCCTATGATAATCCTGACGAAGATGCACTAGAAGAGTGTGAAGCTCTTGGAAAGGAACTTGCAAGGTCCTAAGCATGATTAATAATTCTATTTTCATTGAATTTTTTGATCAAATAAAAAATTTTAAAGATTTCGAATATCTTCACGCTCTAATTAAGTCCACTGTGGCTCCAACTTATAAGGATTTAAAATTGGGTACAATGATGAATTTGAGAAATGGAAATAGACCCTTAAAGGACTTATGGTTAAAAAATAAATTTTTAATTGGAGATGCACTGGAGCTTGATTTTTTTGAATTAAAGGAAGGGGAAGATTTCATTTTAGTTTATTTTTTCAAAAAAGATAAATTGATGAAAAAATTATCCAACAAAAAAATTTCAGAATTTTTAGACTTCATGGGATACGAAAATTGTAATCAAGTTGATGACTATCTGGGTCTCTTAAAAAGTAGGTTCAATGACAGCTGTCCTGATGAGATAGGAGTTTTTTTGGGCTATCCTTTAAAGGATGTAATTGATTTTAAGGATCGCCACAAAAAAATTTGCAAGTGCACAGGTTATTGGAAGTGCTTCAACGATGAAGAAAGTTCCAGAAGGGCTTTCGAAAAATTTGACCAAGTAAAGATTGTAGAGATGAAAAGTATTTTAGAAGGAATTTGAGACTGCTTAGGCGGTCTTTTTTAATGTTTTTAAAAATTAAAATTTAGGTCAGTTTGAAAAAAATTCTAGATAATTTTGAAATTTTATTATACAATATTTAGAACATATAATTTATGCTAATGCGTTAAAGAAAAATATACTTATTTTTTACGAAGATTATATTTTAAAAAGAAATTTTAGGATTAATATAGAGGTACTATGAAAAAATTAATTTTTAAGTTTTTAGGAAAAGAGCATATTGACGAGATATATGAGCTCACTTCAGAGGTCTATGAAGGCATTGAGAATAAGGAAATTTTTTCTCACGACTCAAAGAGTGACTTGGAGCACTTAATTGACAATGGAGGAGCCTTTGTAGGTGTCTATGATGGGGACAGACTCGTTGCTTATAGGAGTTTAAAAGTCCCTGACAAAGAAGATAATTTGGCTTATGATGTGGATTTTTTTGTGGATCCTGACAAGGTCATTATCAACGATACTGTTGTCGTCTTAAAGGAATATAGGGGAAGAAACCTACAAAATCTAACTAGGGAAAAGTTGGAAGAAAAGTATAAAGATTCTAAATTTTCTCACAAGATGTCCACAATCTCTCCCAAGAATCACAGGTCCTACAAAAATACTTTGGATTCGGGCTACATGCTTGTGGCATTAAAAAAGAAATATCCCGATGAATTTTCAGAAGAGGGTTATGATAGATTTATTCTATTAAAATCAGAAGACATAAATTTTGATTTTACTGGGGAAGAAATCACTATTCACTCAAGTGAAACTGAAAAGTTAAAGGAGGCTTTTGAGGCAAATTATGTAGGTGTAGCTGTAGATGATGAGGGAAATATTTTGTTTAAAGAGGCAAAAATAGTTTAATCTTATAATTTAGCAGATAAAATAAATAAATTTATAAAATGTTAATATTAAATTAGCTTAGGGTATAATAAAATTATAAAGATAGAGTATAAACATAAAATAATATAGTTTAACCATAAGAGGAGGAATTAATTTGGATAAAGGATACAATTTTTTTGAAGATTATATGAATTCACAACAAAAGATGATGAATATGTGGCAAGATTATGCAAAGTCTTTTGGAGGAAGTAACTTCAACCCTTTTAGTGAAGAATATCTTTCAAGTTTTAATAAAATTTTTGGAGATTTAGGAAGTGCAGATTTCTTCAATTACAAAGGCACACCTAGTGAACTTGCACAAAAAATAAAGGATACATCTAAACTTTATTACAGCATTTATGAACTTTATAAAAATATTTATGACAAGAACATTGAGCCAACTAAGGAAAATATGGAAAGAATAATGAAAGAGTATAAGGAAGGCTCACTTCAATACATCAACAATTATCTTTTCCCATATATTCCTGTAGATCTTCAAAATTTAATCAAGCAATGTATAGGCGCTTGTGAAAGCTATAGAGACACGCTTATTACAGTTTATGGTCCTTGGATGGATACTTCTTCTGACTTAATGGATTCTGTAATGAAGGGAGCTTTTGCTGATCCTAAGGCTTTCCTTGAATTTTTCAAACTTTGGAAGAAAAATTATGGGGAAACTTTTGGCAAGATGTTAAACTCTCCACAATTTGGTATTGACAGAAATGCCTATGAAAGAAATATGAAGACAATAGATAAGTTAATTACATTTATGGGCAATTATCTAGAACTTACTATGATGCTTTCAAATTTAGTTAACGAATCTACAGAAAATGTTGTAAAAGAAAGCTTTGAAATGATTAAGAAGGGCGAAGCTCCTAAGACTTATGAAGAATTTTACAATTATTGGAGAGAAAAAACTTCTAATGAGTTTGATAAATTGTTCTATTCTGATGAATTTTCTAAATTCTTAGGAAACTTTGTAGATTCTCTAATGCTACTTAAGATTGACTTAGACCAAGTGATAGAAGAATCACTTAAGTGGTACCCAATACCAACAAACTCTGATATGGATTCACTTTATAAGACTGTTTATGAACTCAAAAAAGAAGTTAGAACTCTTAGAAAACATATTAGAGACAAAGAATACGAAGAAGAAAAAAAGGACAATAAATAATAGGAGGTTATTGATTTGAAAAATGTTTTTGGAATAGATTATGTTAAGTCAATGTCAGATATGGTCGACTCATACGAAAAACTAATCAAGGGTGTAGATACTCTTATGAATGTTGACTACAGTGGCTTTGACGCAACTCCTAAGGAGCTAATTTTTCAAGAAGACAAGATGAAACTCTACCACTATGAGCCAAAGGTAAAGGATCCAAACAAAATTCCTACCCTAATTGTCTATGCTCTTGTTAACAAACAATATATGATGGACTTGCAAGAAGACAGGTCTCTTATTAAAAACCTATTAGAAGGTGGACAAGATATTTACATCATCGATTGGGGCTATCCAACAATGGATGATAAATATATTGGACTTGAAGACTATATTAACGGCTATATCGACGACTGCGTTGACATAATTAGAAGAAGACACAAGATTGAAAAAATTAATATTATTGGAATTTGTCAAGGTGGTACTTTCTCCTTTATTTACACTGCAACTCATGGAGAAAAAATTAATGCACTTGTATCACTAGTAACACCAATCGATTTCTCCACAGATGATGGACTTCTATTTAAATGGGGACCATATCTAAATCCTGAAAATATGGTAAAGGCCTTTGGAAATGTGCCAGGAGAATTTATGAATGCAGGTTTTGTATTCTTGAAGCCAATTGACCTAATGATGGACAAGTATGTTGGCGTAATTGATTCTCTTGACGATCCAAATAAACTTGCCAACTTCCTTCGTATGGAACACTGGATTTTCGATTCACCTGATCAAGTTGGACGAGCATATCAAGAATTCCAAGAAGAAATGTATCACAAAAATAATTTAATCAAGGGAGAATTTTATCTCGATGGCGAAAGAGTGGACCTTAAAAATGTAAAATGTCCAGTGCTTGCAATTTTAGGAACAAAGGACAACCAAGTTCCTCCAAATGCTACTAGACCAATACCTAAGGCTGTTGGTTCAAAGGATGTTGAACTTGTTGAAGTAGAAACAGGTCACATTGGCCTCTTTGTATCTGGCAGAAGCCAAAGGGAAGTAGCACCAAAGATTAATGAATTTTTAACAAGTAGATCTAAATAAAAAATTAACCGAGCTTTGATGCTCGGTTTTTTAATGGCTCTATGTCAAATATTGGGGAGACTCGTTAACTCGAGTCTCTCTTTTCATTTAAAAATCAATACTTAGAC
>NZ_JBBMFO010000023.1:0-34745 GCF_040096015.1 Peptoniphilus hominis (ex Hitch et al. 2025)
AATGTCCCCTATAAATTATAGGTTACATTCCGCTTAATATAATATTAAATTTGTTCCGTGTTTACGGGTTCACTTCAAAACCTCGTCTTTATTATTTGCTATTTTATTTTCCAATCATTTCTCTTAAAATTACTTCGTCTGTTTCTTTCATACCCTCCATGGCTATGTGACCAACAGTTTTTATCATCTCGTCAACATCGCCCTTTACTATGCCATCTCCTGGTTTAAAGGAGTTGCCTTCCTTGGCTTGCCTGTAGGCAAGAAGGGACATCTTTAGGCTGGATGCAATTTTTATGGCACAGGACTCCTTGGCACCGTCGCAAATAATTCCTGAATTTGTGGCAAGGGCATTTGTTAAAATTTCTTTTATTAGATCCCTATCTTCATCCTTCATAAAGGCTATACCGCATACAGAAGCCGCCGCTGCAGATACCACTCCGCAGTAGGCAGATAGTTCGCCTATGCCTTCTTTTATGTAAAGGCCAATTAAATTTGCAAAAATTAGAGACCTATATAACTTGTCCTTGTCAATGTCATGATCCTTGGCGTAGATAATTATTGGAACAGAAACTGTTATGCCTTGGTTGCCAGAACCTGAATTTATGACAACAGGTTTTTCACAGCCTGACATACGAGCGTCAGAACCTGCGGCAGCATAGGCAACTAATTTATCCTTGTAATTATTTTCTGCATCTTCCAAGACCATTTTGCCAATATTTGCGCCCCATGGGTTTTCAATTCCCTCTTTGGCTATGGCATAATTGTAGTCTATTTCTTTATCCAAGACATCGATTATGCTGTCATACTTTCCATTTTTTGCAAAATCATAAATTTTATCAAAGGACAAGTCAACTTTATTTTCTTCAACTTCTTCTTGGTCCTTCTTTTCCAAGAGGACTTCATCATTTAGACTCTCGTAAATAATATTTGTGTGATAATCCTTTATAATTACCCGAGACTTTTTGTCAGCCTTCTCCATAATTATATCTATGTACAGTCCCTTAATTTCGTGAACAAGTTCTATGTCAACGAGACCCTTTTCTATTAAATCATCTAGGGTATTAAGCTTAGATTTATCAGCGTCAGATAAAACTTCAAGCTTCTTAGTATAATCGCCAAGAAAAGCTCCAGCAGCAAGAGAAATTTCTATTCCCTTTCTTCCATCAGTGCCTGGCACCTTGACGCTATTTACATTTTTAATAATATTGCCCGATAACTTAGCCTTAATTTTTTCAGGATCCTCTCCCAAAATAAATCTCGCACGGCTGGCGCCAAAAGCTAAAGCTATGGGCTCGGTACAGCCGAAGGCAGGCACCATTTTCTCTCTCAAAAATTTATTATAATCCATAAAATCCCCTCATAATTTATTTTTAACAAATATATTATAACAAAAAATGATAACCTTATCCTAATAGTATTTTTCAAACTCATTTTTTAAATTTTTTTACAATATATAAAATAGTTAGCTTATTGTTGCAAACAAAAATAAGTTACCATAATATTTTTGGATTTTTAAATTAATAATATATAATAAAATTAAAGATAAGAATAAAGGAGATAATATGTTAAAAATACTCTTGCTAGAAGATGACAATACAATATCTTTTGCTATAAAAAAATATCTTGAAAAATTTAAATATTCCGTAAAAATTTTTAAAACTATTTCTGCCACTGAAGGTCTTTCTTTAAATGAATTTGATTTAATTATTTTAGATGTAAATCTACCTGACGGAAATGGATTTGATTACTTGAACTATGTGAGAAGTTTTTCAAAAATTCCTATTATAATGCTAACCGTTAAAAATGATGAAAAATATATTCTAAAAGGATTTTCAGAAGGTGCAGATGAATACATATCAAAACCTTTTTCTCTTTCTGTTTTGAAAGCTCGAATTGAAAATGTTTTGAAAAGGACTGGGCATAAAACAGAAATTATTTTTAAAGACCTGACTTTAAATGATGATATTAAGTCTGCAGAATTAAGCGGCAAAAATTTGGATTTAAATATAAAAGAATATGCCCTTTTAAAACTTTTTATCGCACACAAAAATGAAAATTTGCCAAGAGATTTTATTTTAGATAACATTTGGCAAAATGATTTTTATGAAATAAATGATAATACTCTTTCTGTAACAATTAAAAGACTTAGAAAAAAATTGGGTCCTGATTATGAAAAATACCTTAAAACTATAAGAGGATTTGGCTATAAGTGGTCGGAACTAGATATTGAAGAGAGCGTAAAAAAATGAAAAATTATAAAAAATATTTATTTTTAATTGCTTTTAATATTATTTTATCAATGCTTATCGTTTGCATAAGTCCACGATTTGACATGATTACTCTTTTTTATTTTATATTTTTGAATATCTTCATTTTTGTCTTTCTTTTATTATTTGAAAGGATTAAGAATAAGAAAATAAATGATCAAATTGACGAAATTATAAATTTAATTCACTCTTTAAATCCAGGCAAGGAAGTTTATAAAAAAAATGATTGTGAATTTGGAAAACTTAAAGATGAAATTACAAAAATTATTTTAGAAAATAAAAATATAATTGAAAATTCAAAAGAGAAGCAAAAGGTTTTAAGAGATTACTCAGAAGATCTTGCCCATCAAATAAAAACTCCCTTAACAGGTATTCTGTTGATGTTGGATTTAATTGAAGAAGACAAAGAAAATATAGATGAATATATTTTGTTAATTAGAAATAATATAAATCGGCTTGAAAATTTGACAGACATTCTTTTAAAACTGGCTTCCCTTGATTCTGATATAACAAAGTTTAATTTAGAGTATGTAAATGTCTTGGAATTGATAAAAAGTGTAAAAGAGGATTTAGATTCTTACTTTGGTCTAAAAAATTATGAAGTTAAAATTTTTGGTGATGATTTTATTTTAAATTGCGATAAAAAATGGACTCATGAGGCAATTTTAAATATCTGCAAAAATGCAATTGAAGCAAGTCCAGAGAATAATATCGAAATTATACTTAGAGAAAGCAATGTATTTAAAAGCATCCTTGTCAAAGATTTCTCATCAGGTATGAGTAAGGATGCTTTAAAAAAAGCTATGCAGAGATTTTATAAATCTGACCCAAACAGTCAAGGCTATGGCATTGGACTTCCAATGGCAAAAACTATATTAAATAAAGAAAATGGCGACTTAATTTATAATCGCGAAAAAAATTATAATACTTTCGAGATGAGATTTTATAAATAACTATATAATTCTTCATTAATATGTGTCACTGACTAGTCACTTTATTTTGTTAATATGAGGAAAAGGAGGCAAATATGTTTATTTTACAGACAAATAATTTGACAAAAGTTTACGATGCTGAAGTCAAAGTAGAAGCGCTAGTTGATGTAAATTTTAATCTTTCTAAAGGTGATTTAGTTGCTATAATCGGAGACAGTGGCTCTGGAAAATCAACTTTCCTCCACCTTCTTGCTGGTGTTGACAAGCCAAGTAGTGGAGATATTTTTATTGAAGATAAAAATATTACAAAACTTAATAAGGAAGATCTTACAATTTTCAGAAGGCGAAATATTGGAGTTATTTATCAGTTTTTTAACTTAATTCCAAATATTAATGTTAAAAAAAATATTTTGTTGCCAATACTTTTAGACGACAAAAAAGTTGACCAAGAATATTTTGATGAAATCCTTTCGATTCTCGGGATAAAGGATAAGTTAAATAGATTTCCAAGAGAACTATCTGGCGGCGAACAGCAAAGAGTTGCCATAGCAAGAAGCCTTATAACAAGACCTGCCATAGTTTTAGCTGACGAGCCTACAGGAAATTTAGATAGAAAAAATTCTGAGGATATAATTTCCCTTTTTAAGCTAGTGAATCAAAGGCTTAATTCCACTATCATGATAATAACTCATGATGAGAAAGTTGCAAATGCCTGTAACAAGGTTTATAAAATGGTAGACGGAAGATTGTCTTTGTTGGAAGAAGGCTTGCAATGAAAATAATAAGTGACCTTGCAAATTTATCCATCAAAAACAATAAAAAAGATACTTTTGCCACAAGAGTTTCTATATTGCTTGCAGTAATTTTACTTGGAACCATTGTCTTTATTTTAAGCGATTTGCGACAATCAAAAATTAAATACTTAAAAAACACAGTTGGAGATTATGAAGTTTCTCTTTCAGAAATCGACAAACAAAGCTACGATCTATTAGAAAAAAATAAGGATATTGAAAAAGTCCATTATGATAAAATAATTTCAACTGATATAGGTCTTATTATCTATGAGAAATCAAAATATTTTCTTGAAAATATAGACACTCACTTAATTGATGGAAGAAATCCAAAAAATTCAAGAGAAATAGTTGTTACAAAACAATTCCTAAATAAAAACAGAAATTATAAAATTGCTTCAAACATTAAAATTAATGAGAAAAATTATAAAATTGTTGGCGTTTATGAAGATTTTTCCTTTTCTTTTGAAGATCCAGTTGCTTTTTCTTATTTTGATGATAGTAAGGGTCTCGATTTTAAAAAGGGTGAAAGCTATTTTGCCTATATCTGGTACAAAAATCCAAGAGATACTTACACCAATACCAGAAAAATTCTAAAAGAGTTAAATATTAATGAAAAGAAAGCCCTAGACAAGGGTCAACTTTTTTACAACGCATCTCTTTTGGAGTCAAAGATGATATTTCCAAAGGGAATTATCCCACCAAAAAGAGTTGTAAATTCATTTATTGAATCTTTTGGACTATTCTTTATCCTAATTCTTCTCTTTGCAGTTATGATTTATGGCTCCTTTAATGTTTACAATAATAGAGATATAAAAGAGCTTGCTCTCTTAAAATCTTCAGGCATGACGGAAAAACAAACCAAAAAACTTGTGAAGCTAAAGGCTTTTAATATTTCATTTTTGCCCATTTTAATTGGAACTCTTTTGTCTTACTTAAATGCTATTTTTTTGACATATCTCATGTATATTAACAACCGCATAAGTTATAAAAATATGTCTAAAATTTTAAGTGATAATTTAGAAATGCATGGTTTTAAATTCTATACTCCAGATATTAAATCAATCTTTATAATTTTATTTTTCTCACTCCTAATGGTATATATTTCTGCCATTGTACCTGCTAGAAAAAGTTCAAAAATAAATATAGTTGAAGGTTTAAATGGATTAGATCCCAAAAAGAAAAAACAAGGCAAATCAAAAATTAAAGGCAGCATAGAAAAAACTCTCGCAAAGGATTATTTTAAAACTTACAAAAATACTTATAAAGTGATTTCCATTGCCATTTTGTTATCTGCTATTGCCATGAATGTTCTTTTAGTATCTGTTTCTTATAGAAACATGAACGCAAAATATAATAAATTTGATGACCCTTATAATTTTGAAGCTTATCTTTTTTCTGATTCAAGATTAAATAAAAATATGGTTGATGATCTGAAAAATATAAATTTTGTAGATGAAATTCACATTTTTGAAGAAAAAGATTTTAAGTTCTATAAATCTGATAACAAAAATTTCTTATCAAATAAATTTAAAAATGATTTAGAAAATAAAAGTCAGTCAGAAGATTACTTTGTTAGAATACTTGCTCTTTCAAAGGAGGATTTTAACAAAATTAAAAAAGAAAATAATTTGACAGAAGAAAGTAACTTTCTTTTGTTAAACAAAACACCAAAAAATAATTTTACTCCCTATAAATTTAGAAAATATATTCCTTTAACTGACTCAAAAAATAATACTATAAATCTGAGATATTATGATGGTGGAAAAATTATTAATATCAATAATTTATCTAATATAAAAAAATTCCCTTACAATTTAGAAGAACATCTAGGACTTGGAATTTATATTATCACAAATGAAAATTCTTTTGATGAGTTTATAAAAAAATATGGAAACGATCCAGCTAATCCTGCAAATAAATTTATTGTAAAAATAAAAGCAAAGGAAAATTTAAAAGATGTTTCTGAAGATGCAATAAAAATAATCACATCGTATTTTCAAAAATCAGATTATTCAATCTTTTCTGACATCACAAGAAAAGCTATAGACTCTGAGCAAAGCCGAAATGAAAATCTATTAAGTTTTGGAATTCAAATAATATTCTTAATTATTGCCCTATCCAACGCCTATAATTCTTTTCATGGAAATTTGCGAGCGAGAAAAAAAGAATTTAATCTTCTTTCCACTGCAGGTATGACTAATTCGCAAATTAGAAAAATGATAAATAATGAGCTAAAATTTTTAATTACAAGAATTCTTGCTATTTATGCATTTGTATTTGCCTTATCAGTTTTTGCAAGAGCAAAAAGAAGTCCTTATGAAGTAAATTTTGCTATTAGAGAAATTTTAATTAATATAAATTATCTGCCTTTGTTATTTATTTTTATTGTAACAATAATTGGTTTACTCTTAGCACAAAAAAGTGGCATGAGAGAGCTATCTCGTGATAACATAATCGATAATTTAAAATAAATTAAATTTAAAGGAGACCTAGTCTATTTTGCTTTGGTCTCCTTCTTCTTTTCTATTTATTTTGCCCAATTCATGGAATATTTTACGGCTTCGTGCCATCTCTTCATCTTTTTATCTCTCTCTTCATCTTCCATTATTGGCTCAAAATACTTTTCTACTTCATTGTTTTCTTTTATTTCGTCAATATTTTTCCAGAAGCCAACTGCAAGTCCTGCCATATAACAAGCTCCAAGTGCTGTAAGTTCCACTACCTTTGGTCTTGTGACTTCAACTCCAAGAATGTCTGATAAGAATTGCATCAAGAAATTATTTTTGCTGACTCCACCATCCACTTTCAGAGATTTAATTTTTGTATTTGAATCTTCTTGCATGGCTTCCACTACATCGCAGCTTAAATATGCTATTGACTCCAAGGCTGCCCTTATTATGTGATATTTATTGACTGAACCTGTAAGTCCTACTATAGATCCCCTGGCGTATTGGTCCCAATAGGGTGCACCTAGTCCAGTAAAGGCTGGTATAAAATAACAGTCGTTAGTGTCTTTTACCTTGCTCGCCATATATTCTGAGTCATCAGCTTGGTCAAGTATTCTAAGGTTATCCCTCAAGAAATTAATGCAAGACCCTGCTTCAAAAATTGAGCCTTCAAGAGCATATTTAACCTCACCATTTATGGACCAAGCAATAGTAGATACAAGCCCATTTTGTGACCTTATGAGCTGGTCGCCAGTATTCATGAGTATAAAGGCACCCGTTCCAAAAGTGGATTTTGCCATTCCCTTTTCAAAGGAGGCTGTGCCAAAAAGTGATGACTGTTGGTCGCCTATTGCCGCTGCAATTGGTATCTCGCATCCCAAATATTTTGACTTGCTCTTGCCATAGACTTCGCTTGAATTTTTTATTTCTGGCAGCATGGACTTAGGTATATCAAAAATTTCTAAAAGTTCGTCGTCCCACTTCTTTTCTTTTATGTTAAACAACATGGTTCTTGACGCATTTGTGTAGTCAGTTATGTGAACTTCGCCGTCTGTGAGTTTATAGATGAGATAGGTCTCTACAGTTCCGAACAATAGTTCTCCTCTATCTGCCATTTCTCTCGCGCCTTCTACATTTTCAAGAATCCATCTGATTTTTGTGGCAGAAAAATAGGGGTCTATTACTAGGCCTGTCTTTTCTTTTATTTTTTCTTCAAGACCCTTTTCTTTTAACTCTTCGCAATATTTTGAAGTCCTTTTACATTGCCAAACTATGGCGTTATAGACTGGTTCCATAGTCTTTTTGTTCCAAACAATTGTCGTCTCTCTTTGGTTTGTTATGCCTATTGCAGCAATATCCTTTGGGTCTATTCCCTTACGAGACATAGCTTCCACTGCAGTACCAATTTGCTTTGACCAAAGGTCTTCTGCTTCTTCTTCAACATAGCCAGGCTTTGGAAAGTGTTTAATTAATTCCTTTTGAGCAACTGATACTGGATTTCCTTTTTTATCAAAAATTATAGTTCTTGCAGATGTTGTACCTGCATCAAATGCCATTATGTATTTCATTTAATCACCATCCTTATTATATCATTAATGATAGATTTTTTTGCAATTTAACTTTTTTCCAATAAGTGCTATAATTATTTTAATCTTTGCTGATATGGCTCAGTTGGTAGAGCAATTGATTCGTAATCAATAGGTCGGCGGTTCAAATCCGCCTATCAGCTCCATTTTATATGAGAAAAGCTGACTTGTAAAAGCCAGCTTTTTTTATCTTCCATATTTTTCTATAATATTATCAATCATCTTTGAATCTTTTGAACTGATATTGTAATAAATATTGTTTACTCTAATAGTAAGTCCAGTCTTCACAAATGAGATCTTGTTGCCGCTTGTAAAGTAGACATTTATATAGTTTGCAATCTCAGCATTGGTGTCCTTGTTTGCTTGTTTTCCTCTCAAACTATTTAAATCTTTTACTATTTTATTTACAGTTTTATCTTCCTTTATTGTCTTCATATTATCTGTCTTAAATCCGATTATTTCGATATAATCTACATCTTTTGGATTGATATCAACTATTTTATTTCGCGATGAAACTAGGCTCACCCCAAAAAACATAATCACCACAAAAAATATGAAGAGAACAATTTTTGATTTATTTGATTTTCTTCCTTTTCTCGCCATTATATATATAAAACTCCATTCATAAATACGTAAGCTCTTCCCCCGACGCGAACTCTATTCTCTCTATCAGCTATACTTGTGTAGACCTCGGAAATTCTGCCAATGTAATCGCCCTGTATCGCTGTTAAACTCTTTTCTTCAGTGATTTTATTTGAGCTCAAATAATACATGGTTGCAGCAGTTGATGTGCCACTTCCAAACTCTTCGTCTTCACCAATTATTGGAGAAAAAGTTCTCTGTTTAATTTCTTTTCCATCCTTCGTTGTAAAGGCGTGAATAGAAATTATATTTTCTTCCTCTGAAATTTCTAGTGCCTCTTTCTTATCGAGGACGATTGAAGATAGGGCTCTTTCATCTTTCACAGGCACTAGAATGTCGCAAGTTCCTGTTGAAATTTTTTCCATAGTCAAGTTTTCGCAGATTTCAAGTCCAATATCGTCCTTCTTTAAATTTAGAATCTTTAGAATTCTATCTTGGTCCTCAAATTTTTCTTCTAAGAGAACATCTAAATTCATGTAGACATTTTGAATTTTTCCATCCTTATATTCAAGCTCAACTGGAATCTTTCCAATTTTTGTGTGTTGAATAATTTTCTTTATGCCTTCATCTTCACTTTTAATATATTCATTTTCTGCTAGAGCATAAAAAGTTGCAACTGTGGCGTGTCCACACAAGTTAATTTCTCCATCAGGAGTAAAAAACCTTGTCAAATAACGGTCTCTATCCAGTTCTCTTACAAAGACAATTACCGATTGATTTATGTCTTTGGCAATATTTTCCATGTCGAGATCAGTGAGTCTTCCATCGTCAATTACAACTCCTGTTGAATTTCCCATAAAGGCCCTATCTGAAAAGGCTGATACTAAATATGTTGTATAAAATCTCTTCATATGTCACAAAGCCCTCTGTAAAATATAATCTGCAATCCTTGATAAGTCTTCATCACCATAATATTCGATCTCAATCTTTCCGATTTTTCCTCTTTTTTTGATGCTTACCTTAGTTCCAAGTGTTCTCTCAATTTCAGTTCTTAGGTCTTCTATGAAAATATCCGCAACCTCTCTCTTATCTGCCCTTGTGTTTCCACTATTGTCGTTAACAGGAAGGGAGTGCTTAATAATTTTCATAGCTTCCTTGTACTGTTTGTCGCCATCTTTAATAGATAGCAAATTTTTTCCATGAGATGTGCTGATTTTTTCTTCTTCCAGTAGTTTTAAAACTCTTGGGTCAAGCTTTAAAAGTCTAATGGTATTTCCAATATATTGTCTACTCTTGCCAATTTCATCTGCAAGTTCCTTTTGTGTCAAATCTTGTGAATCCAAAAGGTGTTTGTAGCTCATGGCTTCTTCTACTGGGTTTAAATCTTTTCTTTGAATGTTTTCTATAATTGCAATTCTGCTTGAAATTTCGTCAGAAACATCTTTTACAATAGCAGGAACGCTTGTGAGTCCTGCCTCTATTGCAGCTCTATATCGTCTTTCTCCAGCTATAATTTCGTACTTTTCATCCTTTTTCTTGAGAAGTAGGGGTTGAATTACTCCATATTTTTCAATGGATTTTGATAGATCTTTTAACTCATCTTTGTCAAAATTTTTTCTTGGCTGATCTTCATTTGGAACAATGTCAGCTAGGTCAACCTCCATTAGTTTTGAAGTCTCTTCTTCTATAACTTCTCTTATTTTTTCGCTAGATGTTAAGAAATTCCCAATTCCTCTTCCTAGTCCTGTTTTTTTAGCCATCTATTTCACCTATTACTTCCTTGGCAAGATCTGTATAAGCCTTTGCTCCCTTGGATTTGCTGTCATAATCAAATATGTTCATTCCAAAACTTGGTGCCTCTGCCAGCCTAACATTTCTTGGTATAAAAGTTTTAAAAACTTTGTCCTTAAAGAATTTTTCCACTTCTTCCACAACTTGATTGGCAAGGTTAGTCCTTCCATCGTGCATGCACATTACAACACCCAAGATCCTCAAATTTGGATTAAAATTATCTCTTACAAGAGTGATTGTATCCATGAGTTGTGAGACTCCTTCAAGGGCATAGTACTCGCATTGCACAGGAATGAGTATTTTGTCGCTTGCCACTAAAGACATCATAGATAAGATTCCCAGTGAAGGAGGGGAGTCAATGATTACAAAATCATAGTCTTCTTTTACTTTATCTATCATCTTCTTCAACTTGTATTGCCAATCATCGTATCTTGCAAGTTCAATTTCCACACCAGCAAATTCTCCACTAGATGGGATGATGTCAAGTTTATTAAAGGAAGTTTTATAAATTGAATCAATCTCTTCGTCAATGACAAAGTCGTAAATCATATTTTGAAACTCGTATAGACCCAGCCCTGATGTTGCATTACCCTGAGGATCCATGTCGACTATAAGAGTCTTTTTGCCTCTCAAAGCCAGTGCTGAGCTTAAATTTATGACGGTGGTGCTTTTGCCAACTCCGCCTTTTTGATTAAAAACTGTAATTACAACAGACATTTTTTACCTCATTTCTATATTATTAATAATACCATGTTTGAAATTTTTTTGAAAGATTAAGCAAAAAAATAAGCTCCAAAAATTTATTTTGAAGCTTCGCTCTACGTGGAGCATTTTTATTTTTTATTTAGGCTCTACGTGGAGCATTTTTTATTTTTGACTTCATGCTCTATGTAGAGCATTTCTTTTTTAATCTCTTTATATTATTTATTATAGTGGCGACTTCCTTGGCTTTCCTCCGCCTCTTGGATACTTTTTATCTGTGTGTTTAACCTTTTTTATGACAATTATATAGTGGTCAATGTCATTAGGTAGGGGAGTGTGAAGAACATTTTGAACTTCTCCGCCCATTACTTCTATGGCTCTTTTTGCGTTTTTTAATTCTTCTTCATACTCCGGACCCTTTTGAGAAATAAAATATCCACCAACTTTTACAAAGCCCATGGCATATTCTGTAAGAGTTGATAAGTTTGCGACAGCTCTTGATACTGCAAGGTCATATTGTTCTCTATAATCTTCTGTCCTTGCAATTTCTTCTGCCCTTGCATGAATTGCCTTTATCTTTGTAAGACCAAGCTCTTCTATCACTCCATTCAAGAAGTCAATCCTCTTTCTGAGAGAATCAAGTAGTGTTATGTCCAGATCTTCATTGTATAGCTTTAAGGGTAGTCCCGGAAAGCCTGCGCCAGTTCCAATGTCTATGATTTTTTTCTCTCCATCAAATAAACCAGTCTTAAAAAGACTAAGTGAGTCCAAAAAATGCTTTACATTAAAATCATCGTCTTCAGTAATTCTTGTGAGATTGGTGTGCTTATTGTATTCGAGAATTAATTCTTTATATTTTTCAAATTTATCAATATTTTTCGTGTCCAGACCGAAATCTTCCATGTAATCAATTAACATTTTTTCTCCTCATTTGTTCAAGGTGTATCAAAAGTACATTTATATCTGCTGGCGAAACTCCCGTTATTCTTGAAGCTTGACCAATTGATTCTGGTCTTATGTCTGAAAGTTTTTCTCTCGCTTCTATTCTAAGTCCGTCCATATTTTTATAGTCAATATCCTTTGAAAGCTTTTTATTTTCAAGCTTTTTAAATTGTTTAATTTGTATTTCTTGCTTTTTGATGTAGCCTTCGTATTTTATTTCTATTTCAATATTTCTTATTACATCATCGCGAACAAAAGGTCTGTCCTTGTCAAAAACTTCTAGCTTTTTGTAGTCTAGTTCAGGTCTTTTTATGAGCTCATAAAGTGAGAAGGAGTTTTGAGTTTCAGTTGAACCAAGGCTTTCAAGAATTCTGTTATTTTCTGCAGTTGGGTTGATTTGAATTTTTTTAATTCTAGCAATTTCTTCTTCAATTGCATTTTTTCTGTAAAGATAAGCCTCATACCTCTCATCATCTACAAGTCCAATGTCTCTTCCTTTTTGAGTAAGTCTCAAGTCGGCATTGTCCTGCCTTAGTGTAAGTCTATATTCTGCTCTTGAAGTCATCATTCTATAGGGTTCAAGGCTTCCTTTTGTAACTAAGTCGTCTATTAAAACTCCAATGTAAGCCTCTGATCTATCTAGAACAAAGGGCTCTTTTCCCTTAACTTTTAAAGCTGCATTTATTCCTGCAACGATTCCTTGGCATCCAGCTTCTTCATAACCGCTAGAACCGTTAATTTGTCCTGCAAAAAATAGTCCCTCGTAGTCCATGTGCTCCAAGCTTCTCTTTAAAAGAGTTGCATCAATTGCATCATATTCAATGGCATAGGCAGGTCTTAAAATTTTGCAGTTTTCCATTCCAATTATTTCTTTATAAAATTCTTGTTGGATTTCTACTGGTAGGGAAGAGGAAACTCCTTGGATATACATTTCATCAGTTGTAAGTCCTTCAGGTTCAATGAAAACTTGATGGGCATCTCTATCTGCAAATCTTGTTACCTTATCTTCAATTGATGGGCAGTATCTTGGACCCTTTCCCTCAATGTCGCCAAGTGCCAAGGCTGATCTTCCAATGTTTTCTCTTATAATGTCGTGACATTTTTTTGTAGTGTAAGTTAAATAACAAAGCTCTTGGTTAATGTCATATTCTTTGTCTATGTTTAAGAAAGAAAAAGGAACAATTTTTTCGTCTCCATGTTGCTCTGTCATGACTGAATAATCTATTGATTTTCTTAAAACTCTTGCAGGAGTACCAGTTTTTAGCCTTCTAAGCTTCATTCCAAAATCTTTTTCAAGGCTTTCTGAAAGATAATTTGCTGGTCCAAAGCCACTTGGTCCAGAAGAATAATTCACTTCTCCCATAAACACCCTGGACCTTAAATAAGTTCCAGAGCAAATTACAACGCATTTAGTCTTGTATTTTGCTCCATTTTTAGTCAATACCCCAGTAACTTTGTTGCCCTCTTTTAAAATTCTAATGGCTTCATCTTGCACAAGATAGAGATTATCTTCATTTTCCAAAACTCTCTTCATCTCTTCGTGATACTTTCTCTTGTCGGCCTGAACTCTAAGTGAGTGAACTGCTGGACCCTTTGAAGTATTAAGCATCCTTGATTGGATAAAAGTCTTGTCTATATTTTTCGCCATTTCTCCACCAAGGGCGTCAATTTCACGCACTAGGTGTCCCTTGCCTGTGCCGCCAATGTTGGGGTTACAGCTCATTTGTGCAATTGAATCCAAGTTTATACATAGTAAAAGAGTTTTTGCACCAAGTCTTGCAGAAGCAAGAGCAGCTTCACTGCCTGCGTGACCTGCTCCAATTACTACTGTGTCAAAATCTCCAGCTTCAAAATATTTAATATCTGACATCTTTACCTACTTTCCTATACAAAAATCAGAAAATACTCTGTCCAAAATATCTTCTGTAGTAATTGTTCCTGTTATTTCAGAAATGTGAGCAATTACATTTTCAAGGTCAACCTCAATTAAATCTAAAAACACCCTTTTATTTAAACTCTCATTTACCTCTAAAAGCTCTTTTTTTGCTTCCCTTAATGCATTTATATGTCTCAAATTAGAAAGCACCGTATCGGAGGAAATTTGAAGCTCTCCATCAAAAAACAAATCTATAATAAGTTTTTCGACTTTCATTACTGATTCATTTTCCATAACTGAAAGTCTCAAATAATCATCTTTAAAATATTTTTTTATTTCATCATCAGAAATCTTTTGTTCTAAGTCGTCCTTGTTTAAAATAATAATATGTTTTTTATTTTCAATTAATTTTAAAATTTCCTTGTCATCTTGGTCGAAGTCTCTGGATAAATCAAAAATTGCAATTACAAGGTCTGCATCCTTTAACTTCTCTCTTGCAATATTTACGCCGATTTTTTCAACTTCATCCTCAGTCTCTCTAATGCCGGCAGTGTCAGAAATTTTTAAGAGAACTCCATCTAAATTGATATAATCTTCAATTACATCTCTTGTTGTTCCTGCAATGTCTGTTACAATTGCCCTGTCGTACTTTAATAGACCATTTAAAAGAGAAGACTTGCCAACATTTGGCTTGCCAAGAATTACTGTGTTTATGCCGTCTCTTAATAGTCTTGAGTTTTTAGAATTTTCAAGAAGTTTATCCATCTTTTCCAAAATCTTATTACTTCTGTCGAGAAGGTCGTTGTAGGCAGCATCTTCTATATCTTCGTCAGGAAAATCGATGTTTGCCACAATTAGCGCCTGCATAGAAACAAGTTCATCCTTTAATTTATTTAAAACTTCACTTAAGGCACCACCAAGTTGATTTAAACCAAGGTCAAAGGAAATGTCTGTCTTGGCTTTAATAAGGTCTATTACAGCTTCGGCTTGAGTTAAATCAATCCTACCATTTAAAAATCCTCTCTTAGTAAACTCGCCTTTTTCAGCAAGCCTTGCGCCTTTTGAGAGAATTAAATTTAAAATTCTCTTCACAGAGACAACGCCACCATGACAATGGATTTCTACAATATCTTCTGCAGTGTATGAGTGAGGTCCCTTCATCTTAACTACTAAAACCTCATCAATTTTTTTGTCACCGTCACATATATGACCGTATAAAAACTTTCTGTTTTCAGCCTCTGCCATCTTAACTTTACTTGCAGACACAAAAATCTTATCTATTATATTTATTGAATCGTCGCCGCTCATTCTTACAATGGCAATACCAGCTTCGCCAATTGCAGTAGAAATTGCAGCAATAGTATCATTTAAATTTCCCATAAAATCAGTCCTTTTAAACTATATTACTACAATTAAAGGAAATAAAAAAGAAGGCTTTTAAAATAAAGCCCTCATAAATATTTTCTTTTTAATATTTTCTTTCCTTTTGAATTACAACTTTTCTAAAAGGATCTTTACCTTCAGAGTGTGTAAGCACTCCTTCATAATCTTGCAAGGCTGTATGGATAATTTTTCTTTCATAAGAATTCATAGGCTCAAGTTTAACTGACCTACCAGTCTTAGTTACCTTATTGGCCATTTTCTTTGCAAGATTTATAAGAGTTTCTTTTCTCTTTTCTCTATAACCACTAGAATCTAAGTTGACTCTAATATATCTTGAAGATTTTTTATTGACTATCAAATTTAAAATATATTGAATTGAATCAAGAGTTACACCTCTTTTTCCAATTAAAATTCCTAGTCTATTTTCATCTCCATTGACATTAATAGTTAGAACATTATCCTTAAGTTCCATTTCCACGCTGTTTTCAAGTTCAAAAGTATCAAGAATTTTTGAAATAAATTCTCTGGCAGCATCTAAAATTTCTTGGTTTTCTTCTTCAATGCTCTTTGTGCCTTCTTCTTCATCAATAACTTCTTGAGCTTCTTCAGTGGAAACTTCATTGTTTTCGATTTCAAGTTCAACATCATCGTGAACTACTTCCTGGCTCTTCTCTGTTTCAATTTCTTCATTAAATATTTCATTTAAAATATTTTTAGTTTCGTCTTCTCTTGGCCATACTTTTACAGTGGCATCCTTAGAACCAATAAGTCCCAAAAATCCCTTTTGACCTTCATCTAGTATTTCAATTTCAGCCTTTTCTCTAGAAATATTTAATTCTTTTAGAGCCTCTCTTACTGCTTCATCTACGGATTTTCCCGTTTTAATTACATAATTCATTACTTATCATTAACCTCAACTTCTTCAATCTCTTCTTCTACAATCTTATTAGTAATAAGCTGTTGGACTATTGAAAATATATTAGAAACAGTCCAATAAATAACAAGACCAGCTGCATATTTTCTCGCCATTGAAAAAATTAAAATTGGCATTACAACCATCATAGTTGTCATCATAGACTTAGCCTGATCAGCACCTGCGCCTTGAGTAGCAGGGTTTTTAGTAGTAATAAAACTTACTAAAAATGTTGAAACAGCAGCTATTACTGGCATAATTAAAGTTGTATCTGCATGATCAATATTTTCTATATAGAAGAAATTCTTGTTCATGGCTTCATAAAAACCTGGGTCTGTAAAAGCAAAGGTTTGTGGGTTTATAAAAACTCTATAAAAAGCAATTAATACAACCATTGTTATAATCATAGGAAGACATCCTGCAGCAACATTTGTATTATTTTCCTTATAAAGCTTTTGTTGTTTAGCAGCTAAAGTTTGCGGATCATTTTTGTACTTTTTTTGAATTCTCTTAAGCTCAGGTTGAATTTTTGCCATTTTCTTTTGATTTTTCATTTGAGAAATGTTAAGTGGCAAAATTAAAAGCTTAATAATAATAGTGGCAATAATAATTGAAAGTGCAAAATATGAAACTTGAGCTGGTTCATTTGGTATCATTGCAGCAAGTCCATCATAGATGAGCTTTACAAATCTGCCAAGTATAGAACTAATTAAATGCATTAATAAATTCCTCCAATATTAAATGAGAGGATCGTAACCGCCTTTATGAAAGGGATGGCATTTTAAAATCCTTCTAATAGTTAGATAAGATCCTTTAAAAAAACCATATTTCTCGTAGGCTTCATAACTGTATTGTGAACAAGTGGGTGTAAATCTACAGTGCCTTCCTGGTAAAAGATATGTGGAAATAAATTTTTGATAAAATCTTATTAATAACATACATATTTTACTCATTTAATCATCTTCTTTTGTCTTTTCAAAACAGAAAAAAAAGAATTCTTAAAGTCTTTAAAATCAGATTCACTGGCATCCTTTTTTGCAACGAATACATAATCATAACCTGATTTTATTTTATGAGAATTCTCCCTTAAAAGGTGTTTTAATCTTCTTCTAACAAAATTTCTATTTACTGCATTTCCAACTTTTTTAGTGACAGTTATGCCGAACCTTGGATAATCTCTATTATTTTCTACAGTAAAAAGAGTGATATATCTTGATCCAGAAATTTTCTTATTAGAATAAACCCTCTGAAATTCACTATTCTTTTTTAAATAACAATCCTTCATTATAAAACCTAAGCTGAAAGTCTCTTTCTGCCCTTTCTTCTTCTTGCCTTGATAACGGCTCTTCCTGATCTAGTTCTCATTCTTGAACGAAAACCATGTTCTCTTTTTCTTTGTTTGTTTTTTGGTTGAAAAGTTCTCTTCAAAGTTCTCACCTCTTTCTATCCTTATCATTTTATTTACAAATGGGAAAGTTGTCAAGCATTATCAATAAAATATCGATAAAATAATAGGATTTGCCACGAAAAATAAATAGAATAAAAAAGCTTTCAAAATCCAAGCTTGTTGATAAGTCTACCATTATTTGTTAAAATATATGTGGATAAATATGAAGTGTATGTAGATAAGAACAAAATTGTTTATAAATAAAGTTATTAACATTATGTTGATAAAGTGTTGATAATTTTATTTTTATTTTTCTAAAATTAGTAAATTTTCAATTTTTTACAGAAAATTATCAACAAATTTACTAAAAACTGCTTGTTTATAATTTTTTATCCACAGGTCTATTAACAAATGTAGATTTACTTATAAACAAAAAATTATAAACAAAGAGTATTTGTTAATGAGGAGGAAATATGGACAAAGAACTTTCCACTATGTGGGAATCTTTCTTAAAAGAACTTGAAAAAAGATCTATGTCTCAAGTTACATATTCCACTTGGTTTTCAAGAATGCTTCCAAAATCAATTGACTACGACAATAAAAAAATTGTAATTACAGTTCCATCACCCTTTATAAGAGATTATCTTGCCAATAACAAGAGACATTTCGATTTAGTTGGCGATGCCTTAAAGGAAATTACAGGAATTGATTTTGATATTAGCATTATTTCAGAAGATGAGGCAAGTGACACAAATCCTGCTGGTCTTATAAATAAGAAATTTTTAAATGTCTCAAGACTCAATCCAAAATATACTTTTGAGACTTTTGTAGTTGGCAAAAGCAATGAATTTGCTCATGCAGCAGCACTTGCAGTTTCTGAAAATTATGAAAATCCGCAAAATGCCTTTTCAAACCCACTTTTCATATATGGAGGTGTTGGACTTGGAAAGACCCATTTAATGCACGCAATTGGACATTTTGTACTAGAACAAGATCCTACTAAAAAAATTTTATATGTTACAAGTGAGCAGTTTACAAACGAACTTATTAATTCAATTCAAACTAATAAAAACGAAGACTTTAGAAATAAGTATAGGAAGGTTGATCTTCTCTTAATTGACGATATTCAATTTATTGCCGATAAAGATAGGACTCAGGAAGAATTTTTCCATACTTTTAATGAACTTCACGAGCAAAACAAGCAAATTGTACTTACTTCTGATAAACCACCTAAGGAAATTAAAAGTCTTGAAGAAAGGTTGATTTCAAGGTTTGCCTGGGGCCTTGTAGTTGATATTGGACCTCCTGATTTAGAAACTAGAATTGCAATTTTGAGAAAAAAAGCAGACTCAGAAGGTTTTGAAGTTAGCCAAGAAGTTATGAATTTTATAGCAGAAAATGTAAGAAGTAATATTAGAGAACTTGAAGGAGCCCTATCTCGAGTAATGGCATATTCTAAACTTACAGATTCTGAAATTTCAGTGGATTCTGCTGCCATTGTTCTTCGTGATATTTACGAAACTAAGGCAAAGAAACAAATTACTGCAGAATTTATAAAATCTGAAGTTGCAAAAAAATATGGGCTTACAATTGATGATTTAAATTCAAGAAAAAGAACTAAGGCCATTGCTTATCCAAGGCAAATAGCAATGTATATTACTAGAGAACTCACTGACTTGAGTCTTCCAAAAATAGGCGATGTATTTGGTGGTCGTGATCACTCAACTGTAATTCACGCTTACGATAAAATAAGAGAGGATTTAGATGATGATCCTATATTTAAAATTGAGATAACAAATTTAATAAAGGAAATAAAATCTTAATTGTTGATAAATTTCAATAAGTTTAAAACTTATCAACAGTTTATCAATATTAAATTTTATTTTATCTCATAGATTAGAGGGACTTATACACAAATCCACAAGCCCTACTACTATTACTAATTAATATACTATTTTCTAGGAGGAAAAAATGCTAATAAAGGTTAACAGAAAAGAACTGACAAAACATATTTCAATAGTTCAAAAGGCAATTTCTCAAAGAACAACTATGCAAATTCTTGAAGGTATAAAAATTACAGCTAAGGATAATACCTTAATACTTACAGCAACTGATACTGAAATAAGTATAGAGACAAAATTAAAGGCTATAGTTGAAAGAGAAGGAGAAATCGTAATAAATTCCAGACTATTTGGGGATATTGTCAGAAAACTTGAAAATGACATTATAAATATAAGCGTAGAAAATTATACGATGAACCTAAAATGTGGCGATTCTATTTTTAATATTTCTACTCAAAAAGCAGATGAATATCCAGATCTTCCAAAGGTTGAAGATGATATAAAGATAATAATATCTGCTAAGGATTTAAAAAATATTGTAAAGAAAACTACTTTTGCAGTTTCTACTGATGAATCAAGGATTGTCTTTACTGGTGTCTTAATGGATATAAAGAAGAATTTTATAAACTTTGTGGCACTAGATGGTTTTAGAATGGCAATTCAAAAACTCGTTAAGGAAACTGGAATAGAAAATAAAGTTATAATTCCATCAAGGTCTCTCAATGAACTTGTAAAAATAATTGATGACGATATAGATGTTGCCTTAAACATTTCAAGAAATAATATAGTCTTTAAATTTGATGAGACTGTATTTTATAGCACTCTTTTAAGCGGAGAATTCTTTAGTTACAGTGCACTTTTAAGAGATGAAAATAAAATTTCTACTACTGTATCTAAGAGAGAATTTCAACTTGCAGTGGAAAGAGCTTCTCTTCTTGCAAGAGAAGACAGGGCAAATCTTATAAAATTAAATGTAAATGAAAATTATATTAACATCAAGAGTAATTCAGAAATTGGAGATGTTTTTGAAAAAGTTAGGACATCTGAACATGATGAAAATTTAGATATTGCCTTTAATTCAAGATATGTTTTAGATGGAGTAAAAATTTTAGAATCAGAAGATATTGTGCTTAATTTCACAGATTCTGTAAATCCACTTATAATTACAGAAGCTGAAGATGAGACTTATATATATCTTGTACTTCCAGTAAGACTTGCGGGGTAAAGATGGAAACTATAAAGATAGACACTGAATTTATAAAATTAGATTCTCTCTTAAAACTTACAGGACTTGCAGAATCAGGTGGCTTTGCAAAAACTATGATTTTAGATGGACTTGTTAAAGTAAATGGAGAAGTAGAAACTAGACGAGGAAAAAAATTATACAAAGGAGACAAAATTTCCTTTGCAGGAAATGAATTTGTAATTGGTGAGAAATGAAACTCAAATATCTAAGACTTTTTAATTTCAGAAATTACAAGAGTTTAGATTTTATTCCTGGTGAAAATATAAATGTGCTTTATGGCTTAAATGCTTCAGGAAAGACAAATTTAATTGAATCAATTTATATGTCTATAAGGGCAAACTCCTTTAGAAATCCAAAGGACAAAGACCTCATAAATATTGACGAGAATGCTTCTAGCATAATAAGTAGATTTAATACTGGCGATTATAAAGATGACTTTCGTGTTGAAATTTCAAAGTTTGAAAATAAAAAATTATTTATCAATGATGAAAAAGTAAACACCAAGGATTACAGAAAATCAAGGTTTGTAGTCCTCTTTAATCCTGATGATCTCAATATTATAAAATATTCACCAAAGGAAAGAAGAAAATTTTTAGATGATTTACTGTCAAATATCGATTTAAATTACGATTTTTATATGTATAGGTACAGAAGACTTTTATTCGAGAGAAATAGACTCCTTAAGATGAATATGGATAAAAATCTTTTAGATGTGTATGACAGAGAAATGGTAAAAAATGGCACAAAAATCATTATCATGAGGCTAAAGACCATTAAGAGGTTAAATGAAATCGCAAGAGAGCATTATAAATTAATTTCTGGCGATGATTTAAATATAACCTATCTTTCCACAGTTCCAGTTTTAGTAGATGAAAGAGAACTTATGGAAAGTTATTTAAAACTAATGAAGGATTCTCTTCCAAAGGACATAGAAAAAAAATACACGACTATAGGTCCTCACAGAGATGATTTAGATTTTAAGATCAACAAATTTTCTTCCAAGAGTTACGGCTCCCAAGGTGAACAGAGAAGCATTGTACTTAGTTTAAAATTAGCTGAAGCAGATTTAATTAAAGATTTATATAAAATAAAGCCTCTTCTTCTCTTAGATGATGTTTTTTCAGAAATTGATTCCAATAGAAGTAGGTATTTATTACATTCATTAAAAGATTTACAGACCTTTATTACTACTACAGAAACTGATGACTTTTTAAAATCAGTTGATGCAAATTTTTATAAAATAAGTGAAGGTAAAGTAATGTATTAGAATAGGAGATAAAATGGCAAAGGACAAAAGACATTATGACGCATCGGACATACAGGTCTTAGAGGGATTAGATCCCGTTAGAAAAAGACCAGGTATGTATATTGGTTCTACTGGACCAAGGGGCTTGCACCATCTAGTTTATGAAGTTGTAGACAACTCAATAGATGAAGCTCTAGCCGGCATATGCGATCACATAATTATTAAAATTAATAAAAATGGAAGTGTAGAAATTTCTGATAATGGTTCAGGTATTCCAGTTGCTATACATCCACAAACTGGCAAATCTACAGTAGAAACTGTACTTACAATTCTTCACGCAGGAGGAAAATTTGACAACTCTGCCTACAAAGTTTCTGGTGGACTTCACGGTGTAGGTGTATCTGTAGTAAATGCTCTTTCCAATAAATTAGTTGCAACTGTTAAAAGAGATGGAAAAATCTACAGGCAAGAATTCTCCAAGGGCATAAGAAAAAGTGAACTTGAAGTAATTGGGGAAACTAAATTAGACGATACTGGCACAACAATTTATTTTGAGCCAGATGATACTATCTTTGAAACTGTAGAATTTTCTGACGAAGTTCTCTCTAAAAGATTTAGAGAGATGGCTTTTCTAAATAAGGGCATTAAAATTGAATTCATTGATGAGAGAAATAATTTAAATGAAGTTTACCACTATGAAGGCGGAATTAAATCCTTTGTTGAATTTATAAATAAGAAGAAAAAGCCAATTCACGATGAAATTATTTATATAGATGAAGTTAGAGAAGAAACAGCAGTAGAAATTGCAATTCAATACACAGATTCTTACTCAGAAGTTGTGCTTTCCTTTGCAAATAATATTAATACTGAAGAAGGTGGAAGTCACCTTTCAGGCTTTAGGTCTGCTCTTACCAGAACCTTAAATGATTATGGCAGAAAAAATAATATTATTAAGGAAAAGGAAGAAAATCTTTCTGGTGAAGATGTTAGAGAAGGAATTTCTGCAGTAATAAGTGTAAAACTTACTGATCCACAATTTGAAGGACAAACTAAGGCAAAACTTGGAAATTCAGAAACTAGGGGAATTGTCGATTCAGTTTTATCTGAAGATTTAGCAGTTTTCTTGGAAGAAAATCCAAAAGTTGGAAAACAAATTTTAGACAAGGCCCTATCAGCAAGAAGAGCAAGAGAAGCTGCTAGAAAGGCAAGAGACTTAACTAGAAAGAAAAATAACCTTGAGTCCATGACTCTTCCTGGCAAACTTAAAGACTGTCAAAATGATGATCCAGGAAAAAATGAAATCTTCCTAGTAGAAGGTAACTCTGCCGGTGGTTCTGCTACTGACGGCAGGGATTCAGCCTACCAAGCAATACTTCCTCTAAGAGGAAAGATTATGAATGTTGAAAAGGCAAGACTAGATAAGATGCTCAATTCATCTGAAATTCGTGCTATGATAACAGCCTTTGGAACAGGTATTGGAGAAGAATTTGACATAAATAAGCTAAGGTATGACAAGATAATAATCATGACTGATGCCGATGTGGACGGTGCCCATATTATGACCCTTCTTTTGACTTTCTTCTTTAGATATATGAAGCCACTCATAGAAGAAGGACATGTATATGTTGCTCAAGCTCCACTTTATGGAATAGAAAAGGGAACTAAAATCCTTAGATACTGTCACAATGAAAAGGAACTTAGACTTGCCCTTAAAGAATACAAGGACGCAAAGATAAATATTAAGAGATATAAGGGTCTTGGTGAAATGAACCCAGAACAACTTTGGGAAACTACAATGAATCCGGACAACAGACTTCTTTTGAAGGTAAATATAGATGATTTATCTGAAGCTGATGACACTTTCTCAATTTTAATGGGAACTGATGTTGAGCCAAGAAGAGATTTTATAACAGAAAATGCAATTTATGCAGATTATATAGATGCATAGGGGTGAAAGATGACTGAAAATAAATTTATAGAATCAGGAATACTTGATGTAGATATTAATAAAAAGATGAGGTCCTCTTATCTCGATTATTCAATGTCTGTAATAGTTGCAAGAGCACTTCCTGATGTACGCGATGGACTAAAACCAGTTCACAGAAGAATTTTATACGGCATGCAAGGACTTAACCTTGCATCAGGTGGACCTTACAGAAAGTCAGCAAGACTTGTTGGGGATGTAATGGGTAAGTATCACCCTCATGGTGACTCATCTATTTATGAAGCAACAGTAAGACTTGCACAAGATTTTAACACAAGATATCCACTAGTTGATGGACAAGGAAACTTTGGTAATATTGATGGCGATGGCGCTGCAGCTATGCGTTATACAGAAGTAAGAATGACTAAGCTTGCAGAAGAAATGCTAAGAGATATAAACAAGGACACAGTTGATTTTGTTCCAAACTTTGACGAAAACGAAAATGAACCAACAATACTTCCATCTAGATTTCCAAATCTTTTGGTAAATGGTTCCTCTGGTATAGCCGTAGGTATGGCTACAAATATGGCTCCCCACAACATGAATGAATCCATTGATGGGATTATAGCCTATATTGAAAACGACAATATTTCTATTGCTGAATTAAATGAAATAATTAAGGGACCAGATTTTCCTACAGGTGCTCAAATTATGGGAACTGAAGGAATAAAGGAAGCCTACGAAACAGGCAGAGGAAAAATAACTGTAAGGGCAATTGCAGAAGTAAAGAGTTTTAAAAATAATCGTGAAAAAATTGTAATTACAGAACTTCCTTATCAAGTAAATAAATCTGCTCTAATTATGAAAATTGCTGAACTTGCAAAAAATAAAGTAATTGACGGAATTTCAAATATAACAGATGCTTCAAATAGAAAGGGCATCAACATAATTGTTGAACTAAAAAGAGATGCCAATGCAGAAGTTGTTTTAAATAAGCTCTATAAAAATACACAAATGCAAACAACTTTTGGAATTATAAATCTTGCCCTAGTAAATGGAAGACCAGAAGTTTTAAATTTAAAGGAAATCATAAGATATTATGTGGACCACCAAGTTGAAGTTGTAACTAGAAGGACAAAGTTCGACTTAGATAAGGCTGAAAAGAGAGCTCACATAGTTGAAGGACTTTTTATAGCCCTTGATAATATTGACAGAATTATAAAAATTGTAAGGTCATCAAAGGATGACAATGAAGCAAAGGAAAAGTTCTACCAAGAATTTAAATTATCTGATGCACAGTCTCAAGCTATTTTGGATATGAGAATCAGAAGACTTACAGGACTTGAAAGAGAAAGACTTGAAGCTGAATATGAAAAGCTAAAGGCAGACATAAAATGGTTTAAGGAAGTTTTGGAAAATAACGATGTACTTATGAATGTCATAAAAGAAGAACTTCTTGAAATAAAAACAAAGTATGGTGATCTTAGAAGAACTGTAATTTCTCACGACAGAACTGATATTGAGATGGAAGATATTATTAAGAGAGAGGATGTTGTAATAACTCTTACTCAATTTGGTTACATCAAGAGAATGAGTGAGGGAACTTATAAGCCACAAAAGAGAGGCGGCAGAGGAGTCTCCTCTGGAAATATGAGAGACGAAGATTTTGTCAAAGAACTTTTTGTCACATCAACTCACGATATGATTTTATTCTTCACATCTTTAGGAAATGTCTTTAAGTTAAAGGCTTATGAAATTCCAGAAGATTCAAGAACTTCAAGGGGAACTGCAATTATTAATCTACTTGATCTTCAAGAAGGTGAAAGAGTTACTTCAATAATTCCAGTGGAAGAATATGACCCTGACATGAATTTCTTAATGGTTACAGAAAAGGGACTTATTAAGAGAACTCCTTTTAAGGAATATAAAAATATTAGAAAATCTGGAATAATTGCCATAAAATTAAATGAAGGCGACAAGTTAATTGATGTTCATTTAACTAAGGATGAGGAAGATGTAATCCTTGTAACTAAAAAAGGTCTTGCCATAAGATTTAATGAAGAACAAGTTAGAAAATCTGGCAGAAATTCTATGGGAGTTAAGTCAATTGATTTGGCTGAAGATGACATTGTAGTTTCATCTGATTTACTTTGCGAAGATAAGTATCTTCTCGTAATATCAGAAAATGGTTTTGGAAAATTAACTGAAATAGCTAAATACAGACCACAAAACAGAGGCGGCAAGGGACTTCTAACTTATAAAATTACTAAGAAGACTGGAGATGTAGCTGCTGCTGCAGTAGTGGAAAAGGAAGACGATGTAATGATAATTGCAGATTCTGGAATTATTATTAGAATTTTGACAGAGGACATTTCAATTCAAGGAAGAAATACTTCTGGGGTTAAACTTATGAACTTGACAGATGCTAAAGTTGTAGCTGTTGCCAACTATATTGGAGATTAGGAGGCTTTATGGAATTTAAATTAGAGTCAAAAAATACTGATGAATTTTTAGTTTTATATCCCAAGGGAGAACTTGATGTATATAATACAAAAAAATTTAAAGAAAAATCTTTAAAGATTTATGAAAAAGACAAAAAAGATATTTTATTTGACTGCATTGACTTGGAATATCTTGACTCAACAGGTCTTGGTTCACTTATTTTCATCTTAAAGGAAATAGAAAAAGACGGTCATAAAATTGTAATTGAAAATCTAAACAATTCAATACTAAAGCTCTTTAAGATAACTAAACTTGAAGATATGTTTGAAATCAGGGGGTAGTATGGATAGGCTTAAATATCAAATACCAAATGATGCAAAATATTTTTCTACAGTAAGGCTTATGCTATCAGGAATCTTAAATCTTTTAAATAGAAATATTGAAGAGATTGAAGACTTAAAAATGGCAGTTACAGAAAGTTTAAATATTGCACATAATTTAAATGAAGAAGATCATATTGACTTGGTATTTGAAATAGAAGATGAAAAAAATATAAAAATTTGTGTAAGTGAAATTGAAGAAGAAAAACTAGAATCATGTGAGAAATTATTCCTCGCAAAAACGATTATAGACTCTCTTGTAGACGAATGTTATTTTAATGAAAATACATTTATTTTATCAAAAAAATTGTAAGGATTTGTTATGAATTTAAAGGAATACAACAATTTAGATAGAAGGCTTACAAAAGAAGAGAGAAAGGAACTTTTCAAAGAATATCACGAAACTGAAGACCAAGAAATAAGAGATATTTTAATAGAAGAGCACCTCTATATTGCAGAAATCCTATCTAAAAAATATACAGGTAGGGGGATAGATTACGACGATATTTATCAGGTTGCATCTATTGGTTTAATCTATGCTATACAGAGATATGACCCAGACAAGGGTTTCGAGTTTTCTTCTTTTGCCACGCCAACTATTATTGGAGAAATTAAAAAATATTTTAGGGACAATGGATGGACTATTAGAGTTCCAAGAAGAATCCAAGAACTTTCTAAAAAAATTGCAAATGCAACTGTAACCCTATCTCAAAAATATCAAAAGACTCCAACTATTGATGAGATTGCAGAATTTTTAAATTCAACTCCAGAAGAGATTATGGAGGCTATGGAAGCATCAAAGGTCTACACTCCACAGTCTCTTGACATAACTTATGATTCAGGAGACGAAAGTGAAGTTAACCTATCTGATCTAATTGGAGTAGAAGAAAAATATTTCGACAAAATTGAATCAAATGACTTTTTCAAAAGAGCCATGGAAAATTTAGACGAAGTTGAAAAAACTGTTTTAATTGACAGATATTTTAATAAAAAGACACAAGTTGTCATTGCAAAGGAACTTAACATTTCACAAATGACAGTTTCTAGGATAGAAAAGAAAGTTTTGGAGAAAATGAAAAAAGAACTAGCTAAGACTATGGAGGTATAATGAACAGAAATAGGTATCTAGTTACACTTTTAAGACTAGTAAATATATTTGAAATAGTTGTGTCTATTATGTTAATAGCTGGAGTTGTTATATCAGTGCCAGATATTTTGAAATATTATTTTAAAATACTTACAAGCGATGCCACACTTTCCTACAAAATATTTCAAAATTTCCTTTCCCATGTACTGTTACTAGTAATAGCAATAGAATTTGTAGTCTTGATGATTGCACATACTGATACAAACATCATTCACTTAATATTACTTGTAATTTCAAGAAAGATGTTAGTATATTCAGACAATATGTTGGACTTACTTATAGCTACTGTTGCAATAGCAGTTTTATTTGCTACTAGAAAATTTTTACTCACTGGAGTTAATATGGATGTATCAGGAAATGAAAATAATGAATTTTCTGCCTCAACGCCTATTAAGATTCTCAACAAAAAGTATAGCTTTGATATTGAACCAGGAGATTCAACTACACTTGGAGGTTATGTAACAGCTCTTCTAATTAAGAATGCAGAAGAAGCAGAAGCAGGAGTAATAGTCGAAGATGGAAATTACATCTTCCAAATAGTAAAAATGGCAACTGGTGGAGTTATAGAAACTGTTTCAGTTAAAAGAATTGACGAAAAAGGAAAAAAATAATTTTAAAGACCTATTAGCTTGATTAAATTTCAAGTAATAATAGGTCTTTCTTTTATAATTTAAAAAAATTTTTGCAAATAGATTTGAATTTAATATAAAATTTGAAGCTAAAGGCAAGCAATTACTAACAAATGTAGATAAAAACAAAAAAATGTGGATAACTTTTTATAAAAAAACTCAAATTTTAACAAAAAAACATAAAAAATCCTTACTTATCCACAAAAAAGACTCGAGATTTACTCGAGCCTCAAAAATTTATTATAAAGTTTTTTTGCCAGCTGGCATAAAAGAATCCACAATACCAAGAACAAGAGCACCAATAATAGCACCAAGAACTGATACTGTAAATCCGTCTACAATTTTGCCTGTAATGAATAAAATTATAGCGGCAACAACAAATCCAACGGCGCCTCTGCCAAAAGCTGATGCGTCAATGCCTGTGAATTTATTAATAGCCCAGTCTAAAATTCCTATTACAATACCTGCCATAATTGCAGTTGAATATCCATCTGTTTGAATGCCTGGTGATAAGGCAGAAGTTATAAGTACTGCTATTCCACTAACTAGGATTTTAATTAAAAGTTTTATCATAATCTTCCCTCCTAATTAATTTATAACCAGATGTTATAGCTTTAAACAAATTTTAATAAGTTTGGGTATATAGAGAGGGGAGGTTTATCATGGAATTTTTAAAAATAGAAGTATTTATACCGAGAGAAAATACAAAAAAATTAATGGAAAAAGTAAATGAAGGCGGATTTTTAAAGGAAGAAAATTATGACTTTTGCTATGCTGAAACACCTGTCACAGGTCACTTTAGACCCATAGAAGGAGCAAATCCCTACATAGGTAGTCTTGGAAAAGTGGAAGATGTCCTAGAAAATAAGGTCGAGTTTAGGATAAGAAAAAAAGATTTAGATGAAGTAATGAAAATAATAAGAGAAAACCATCCCTATGAAGTTCCAGTAATAAATGTAATAGAGCTTTATAAGGATTAAAGAAAAATTTTCGCAAAATAAAAAATTTTATGAAATAAAAAAATTTGTGAAATAAAAAAATTTGTAAAAAAATCACCTGCCCTTGGCAAGTGATTATTGGCGTCCACGAGAGGAGTCGAACCTCCGGCCCCACGCTTAGGAGGCGTGTGCTCTATCCTACTGAGCTACGTAGACCTATAAAATAATTGTATAAAAAATTTTAAGAAGTGTCAATTATTTGTGACACTTCTATTTTTTATTAATTTTTTGAAATTTATCGAAAGTTTAAAATTAAAGACTAAAATTTATGCTGCCTTTTCCATGTTGACAAAAATTTCTTCGAAGACTCTTTTAAATTTGTTGAGAAATCCTCTCTCATAGACTTTGTCCTTAACTATTAAATCACTTTCATAAATTAAGTCGTCATCTCTATAAAAAGAAATTTTTCCAACGCTTGTGCCTGCTTCTAGGGGAGCCTTTAAGTACTCGTCAATTTTTACAATTTCCCTTAATTTTTCGTCAGACTTTGAGAGAACATATCCCACTTCCTTTTGATAGACTGGTATGTTTTCATCTTGAGAGTTAAGGACTTCAATGGTCCTCACTTCTTTACTTGTGTCGCCTACTGCATTATAGCCATAGCCTTCAAAGCCCCTTGTGATTAATCTTTTGCAAGCCACAAATCTTTCAAAATCAGAATTTGAACCAGTTGTTATACAAATTAACCTCATGTCCTTTGATTTGTTTTCCTCGCCCTTTTCAAGGCCTGTTAAGATTACACACCTGCCTGCTGCATTTGTGTAGCCAGTTTTTAGGCCGTCCACTTCAGGCACAATGCCAAGGACGGGGTTTGTGTTGTACTCAATAAAATTTCTGTCAGGCTCTTCTATTTTTTCAATACTTGTGTACTTTAAAATTTCAGGATGGACCTTCAAAAGTTCTCTTGCAAGCTTAAACATTTCTCTGGTAGTCATCTTGTTGTATTCTATAATTTCATAATTTGTAAGTCCAGTTGGGTTTATCATGAGGGCATTTTTTAGTCCAAGTTCTTCGCACTTGTCATTCATCATCTTGACAAAGCCTTCTGTTGAGCCGCCAATATATTTTGCAAGGGCTGTTATTGCATCGTTACCTGAGACAACCATTGATGCCTCAATTAGTTTTTCGACGCTTACCTTGTCCCCTTCCTTTAGTTTAAAGGAAGAGCCCATTAGGGATGCCACTTCGTGGTCAATTTCAACCTCATCATTTAGTGAAATTTTCCCCTCTTCAATTTTATCTAAGACTACAAAGATGGAAACGAGTTTTGAAGTGGATGCCATTGCACGAACTTCATCTAAGTTGTAGCCGTCTATAATTTCGCCAGACTTATAATCTCCCAAGAGATAGGATTTAGTAAGTCCCTCTAAGGGAACTTCTTCTAATTTTTTAATTTTGTCTGCCTCATATTGGTTTGCCTTTTGCACACCCTCTTTAGTTGGCACTAAAAAGTTTTGATTTCTAATTGTATTTGGATCAACTTCTTGAGCTGTTGTATTTGTATTTGCATTTGCATTTTCTACTGCCGCACTATCTACAGCAACTACATTTAGGGGAGTTGAGAGAAAGATTAGGGCAGCAGATAAGCATAGAAGTAATTTCTTCATCTTACACCTCGGCAAATATTGTATCAAATTATAAATAAATTGTAAATTAATGATAGTATTAACTTGATTAAATTATTACAATCGCTAATTTATGGGTATTTAATGTAAATGTTAAGACCAATGTGTTATAATAAAATTTATAAATTTACAAATAAAAGGAACCCATGAGGAGATTATAATGGATAAAGAAAAAATTGAAAAAGCTGTAGAAATGATAATCGAAGCAATTGGAGAAGACAAAACTAGAGAAGGTCTAGTTGAAACTCCAGCAAGAGTTGCAAGGATGTATGAAGAAGTCTTTGCTGGAATTGGCAAAACTGCTGAAGAACATCTTTCAAAAACTTTTGAAATCACTGAAGACAATATAGTTGTAGTAAAGGATATAAACTTTTACTCAATGTGCGAACATCACTTCCTTCCCTTTTATGGCAAGGCACACATCGCCTATATTCCAGACCAAAAGGTTGCAGGACTTTCTAAACTTGCAAGAACTGTAGAAACTTATGCAAAAAAACCACAACTTCAAGAGAGACTTAGCATTGAAGTTGCAGATGCCATGATGAAATACCTTGAGCCAAAGGGAGTTTTAGTTGTAATTGAAGCTGAGCACATGTGCATGAACATGAGGGGAGTTAAAAAACCTGGCTCAAAGACTGTTACAGCTGTAGCCAGAGGAGTTTTGGAAACAGACGAAAAGCAAAAGCAAGAAGCTTTTAGGTTAATTGAATTCAAGTGAAAAATACAAACAAAATAGTTTTAAGTAAAATTTACAGGGACTATTTAAATGAATTAGAAGACCTTGAAAGAGACAGATTTTTTTGCAGGCACAATTACGAGCATTTTATATCTGTGGCTAGAATTTGCTATATATTAAAATTAGAAGAAGATGTAGATGTAGATAAGGACATGATTTATGCCACCGCCATCCTTCACGATTTGGGACGAGTCCTAGAAATAAAGGAAGGCATAAACCATGCCATAGGATCAGTTGAAATAGCGAGGGAAATTTTAGAAGTTACAGACTTTTCTCTTGAAGAAAAAAATAGAATTTTAAGCTGCATTTCTTATCACAGGACTAAGGATGCCGCAGAAGACGAATTTTTTAATATTTTTTATAGGGCAGACAAGCTTTCAAGACCTTGCTTTAGGTGTCCTGCCTATGATGAATGCAATTGGTCCTACGAAAAGAAAAATCACGAAATAATATATTGATGGGAGAATTATGGATTTTATCAAGATAAAAGACCTTGAAGTTTATGCAAATCATGGACTTTTTGGAGAAGAAAAAAAACTTGGACAAAAATTTTTAATTAGTGCAGAAATTGGACTAAGCTTTAGAAAATGTGCAATAGAAAAAAATTTGGATGAATCCATTGATTATGGAAAATTATCCCACCAGCTTTACGACCTATTTGCCAATGAAACTGAAGACTTAATCGAGACTCTTGCCTACAAGCTTACAAAATTTATTTTTGACACTTATGAAATAGCACAGACAGTTGAAGTCACTATAAAAAAACCTTGGGCACCAATAAATTTGCCCCTGGACACAGCATCAGTTAGCTGCAAGAAAAAGAGAAGAAATTATTATATAGGCATTGGCACAAACCTTGGCGATAGAGAAGGATATATAAAAAGCGCCCTTGAAATGATGGAAGAGGAAGGCTTAAAGATTCTAGAAAAGGCAAGTATAATAGAGACTAAGGCTTGGGGCAAAACTGACCAAGGCGACTTTTTAAACACAGTTGTAAAAGTATCTTCTTATGAAGATCCACTTGACCTACTTCACATTTTGCAAAAGATAGAACTTGATTTAGGTAGAGTTAGACACGAAAAATGGGGCGAAAGGACAATTGACTTAGATATTTTATTTATCGATAGAGAAATTATCTTTACTGACGAATTAGTAGTGCCTCATCCCTATATTGCAGACCGTGAATTTGTTTTGGAATCCTTAAAGGAACTAATTCCAAATTATTTTCACCCAATTTTAAATAAAAAAATAAGCAAACTTTATGAAGAAGTGAAAAATGAAAATTAAAAAAATTGGCTGCGGCTGTCTCATAATCATCCTAAGCTTTCTTGCCATTGTTTTTGTAATGAGCTTTTTCATAAATAGGGCAGAAAAAAGAAAAGCCCTGGAAGAAGAAAATTACAGAGAAAATTATATAGAAGAAAGTGCCAAGCTGGCAGTTAGAGTTGCCAAGAGAAATGATCTCTTTCCTTCAGTTATGATTGCACAGTCAATCCTTGAGAGCGACTGGGGAAGGTCTGAGCTTTCCCGAGAATACAACAACTATTTTGGCATAAAGGCAGTGAAAAAGGGTGACGGCATAGTCTTTGAGACAGAAGAATATGTGGAAGGGCAAAGTGGAAGGTACATGGAGTCTTTTAAAAAGTATTCTTCAAAGAGTGAGTCCTTTAACCACTACGCCAAACTTCTTTCCACTGCAAAGAGGTATGCAAAAGTAAAAACTGCCAAGGACTACAAGGAGGCAGCAAAGTATATTCAAGAAGGCGGCTATGCAACAGACCCCAACTATGCCGAAAAAATAATATCTGTAATAGAAAAATATGGCTTAAATAAATATGATGAATAATAATCCCAAGAGGGATTATTTTAATGAGAAAGGAGCAAAAATTGAATAAAAAATTACAAAATATAATTCTCGCTGTTTCCATCCTAATACCCTTTGGCTTTCACTTATCAGGAATGAAGTCACAATTGGGACAAGCAAGTATAATGTATTCCATACTTTGGGCAATAATTAATTACCTATTTATAATGACTGCAGTGGATTTCTCTACAAAATTTAATAAAATCTTAAAGCTTCCCGGCTTAAAAATAAGAAAGAGGACTTATTATATCAATATTATCGTCTACATAGGATTTTTAATTTTTGTAAATATATATTTCTTGCAACAAATATATCTAAGAAATGTGGAAATAATAAATACTTTGGCAAGCCCAATATTTTTAATAGGACTATTTTTATTATTCCTATACAACATGCAAAATGGAAAATTCCCTAAAAAAGAAGAAAAAGAAACAGATATATACGAAATTTCTCGCAAATCATCCTTTAGAGATGGAAAAGACAGGCTAGGAACACTTGTAGGATCCTACGACAAGGGACTAGTAATTGGCAACTATTACTTCCCCTATGAAAATATGAAATCTATTTCCAAGTCCAAGGACGAAGAAATTATGATTAAGGGTAGAGAAGATTCCAAGAACTATATAATAAAGATTGGCTCTCTAAACTCTGCAAATCAAACAATTATTGAGTTAAACAATGCCCTCAATGAAGGAAAAATTGACGAGAAAAAAATAAATTTAAAAAAGATAAAAAATTTTTAGGAAAACATTGACAAAAATGCACTCATGCATTATACTATAGTTAAGCTAGCTGAAGAAAACAAATTGGTAACTAAGAAAAGGTGATTCCAATGAAGAGTTTTGATTTATCCCGCAAGGGAAAGGTAGCAAAGTATCTCATTTGAAGTAGCTAAGTGCTAAAGGTTTAAATGCTTAATTTAAGAGATATGAAGCTATAGGTACATAACAACTGAAAATTTTAAAATTTAGAGATCCGTAAGGGTCTCTTTTTTTGGCTCTATGTCAAATATTGGGGAGACTCGTTAACTCGAGTCTCTCTTTTCATTTAAAAATCAATACTTAG
>NZ_JBBMFO010000024.1:0-34591 GCF_040096015.1 Peptoniphilus hominis (ex Hitch et al. 2025)
TGAATTGTTCCTGGTGCTGCTAGGACTTGTCCTCTTTGGATTTCTTCTCTTTGTACGCCTCTTAGTAGTGCTCCGATGTTGTCTCCTGCTTCTGCTTGGTCTAGTTGTTTTCTAAACATTTCTACACCTGTTACTACTACTTGTCTCTTTTCGTCTGTTAGGCCTACTACTTCTACTGTGTCTCCTACTTTTACTACACCTTGTTCTACTCTTCCTGTTGCTACTGTTCCTCTTCCTGTGATTGAGAAGATGTCTTCTATTGGCATTAGGAATGGGTGTTCTGTATCTCTTGCTGGTGTTGGAATGTATGCGTCTACTTCTTCCATTAGTTTTACGATTTTGTCTCCCCATTCTCCGTCTGGATCTTCTAGGGCTTTTAGAGCTGAGCCAACTACGATTGGTGTGTTGTCTCCGTCAAAGTCGTATTCACTTAGTAGGTCTCTTACTTCCATTTCTACTAATTCGATTAGTTCTGGGTCATCTACTTGGTCTTCTTTGTTTAGGAATACTACAATCTTTGGTACGCCTACTTGACGAGCTAGTAGAATGTGTTCTCTTGTTTGTGGCATTGGACCGTCAGCTGCTGATACTACTAGGATTGCGCCGTCCATTTGTGCTGCTCCTGTGATCATGTTCTTTACATAGTCAGCGTGTCCTGGGCAGTCTACGTGTGCGTAGTGTCTGTTTGGTGTTTCGTATTCTACGTGAGATGTTGAAATTGTGATTCCTCTTTCTCTTTCTTCTGGTGCCTTGTCAATGTGTGCGTAATCTACGAATTCTCCGCCGCCGTATCTCTTGTTCATTACAAGTGTGATTGCTGCTGTTAGTGTTGTCTTACCGTGGTCAACGTGACCAATTGTTCCAATGTTTACGTGTGGTTTATTTCTTTCAAATTTTGCTTTAGCCATGCTATTCCTCCTAGGATTTTTTAAATTAAGTTAATAATACCTCAAATTCAAAATTTTTTCAACATTTAAGCCACTTTTAAGGCTTAAATAAGCTCTAATTTTTTTCTGACAAAGGTGTTCATTAAATAAATTACAAAAAGTGTGGATGCAAATTCTGCAATTACATAGCCCCACCATATTTCATTGACTGTGAAATATTTTATGGCAATGTAGGCAACAGGTAGAAGCACAATAATTTGTCTTAAAATAGAATCAAATAATGTCAAAATTCCATTGCCAAAGGCTTGGAAGACTGCTGTGCCTACTATGGATATGCCTGCAAAGATATAGGATAGGGCACAGATCCTAAGCATTGGTATTCCTATCTCAAGCATCTTGCCACTGGCAGAGAATATGCCAAGTATTTCTCTTGGGAAAATTATTATTATTGATGATACTAGAATCATCATAAAAGTCACTGTTATGAAGGCAAGTTTTATGGTTTTTATGATCCTATCTTTATTTTTCGCTCCATAATTGTAGGCGACTATTGGCACAAGACCGTTGTTCACGCCAAAGATTGGCATAAAGACAAAGGACTGAACCTTGAAGTAGGCACCCAGAGCCGCAATAGCAGAGGTTGAAATCTCTGAGAGCATTTTATTTAGGACATAAATTGTAAAGGACTGAATGGTAATTGTAATCATGGAAGGAACTCCAACTACATAAATTCCCTTTACTATGTCTAAATCTAAAACTGGCTTCTTTATAGTTATCTCTTCGTTGAATTTATATTCGAAGAAGCAGCCGCAAAGGGCACCGATAATTTGTCCCGTTACAGTTGCAATTGCTGCACCCTTAACTCCCATGGCAGGTAGTCCAAAGTAGCCAAAGATAAATATTGGGTCAAGGATTATATTTAAGACTGCTCCAATAAGCTGTGTCAGCATAGTAAAAACTGACCTGCCTGTAGACTGCAAGGTCCTCTCCAGAAAAATTTGTATAAAAACTCCCATGGAAAAGCCCATTACAATCTCAAGGTATTCTATTCCATAGGCAATTATATTTTCATCAGTGGTCTGAGCTGACAGGAAGGGTCTTGGCAAAAATCTTGATAAAATAAATAAAATTATTCCATAAATTATGGCAAGGGATAGACCAGTCTCGGCTGTCCTATTTGATTTTTCATAATTTTTTTCTCCCAAGTATCTTGAAATCAAAGAGTTCATACCAACGCCAGTTCCCACTGCTATTCCTATCATTATATTTTGAATGGGAAAGGCAATGGAAATTGCTGTAAAGGCCTCTTCGTTAATCTTTCCTATATAATAGGAGTCCACCAAGTTATACATTGACTGTATAAACATGGAAACTACAATGGGAAAGGATACTTGAAATAAAAGTTTTGGTATTGACATAGTCCCCAATTTATTTTCATTACTTTGCACCTAATCACCTCTTAACTTTATATATTATATAGGAGATTATAAGATTTTTGAAGTTAAAAAAAGAAGCCAAGAAAACATTCTTAACTTCTGAGTATTTAAAATTATTATATTCTCCCACTTCTTCTTTTAATGTTCTGCCATTAAGTTCCCTTTTTAAGTCTTATAACATCTTTTTCTTACATATGTATGCCTTTTGCAATTAATATTTATTCTTATAAATGTCGTATAAACAATAACAAATCTGAACAAAAAACGCAAAAGTAAATAACAAAAATATACTCTGACCTCTTTTAAAATATGATATAAGAGTAAAAATTAAAAATATAAAATTTAAAATTATTAACACTTTATTTTTCTTCAAAATACTCGCCCCTAACATATATTATTTTATATTATTTTTTTCTTACAATCAATTTATTTACCCTTGTTAATCATTTTTATATTTATGTGTTAAAATAAAAATAACGAGGTGATTTTATGAAGTTATTGATTACAAGTAATATTCCAGAAAAAATTTACGATGAACTAGATAAAAATTTTGAGATAAGCTACCACGACTCCAATGTCCCCCTAAAAAAAGATGAGATAATAGAAAAAATTAAGGGTCAAGATGCACTTTTGTGTCCCCTATCTGATAAAATCGACAAAGATGTAATTGATGCAGGAAGTGACTTAAAATTTATTGCAAACTACGGCGCAGGCTTTGACAACATCGACATAGCTTACGCAAGAGAAAAGGGAATTATTGTTACCAATGCACCTGCTCCTGCCTCTGCTGTCTCCACTGCTGAACTTGCCTTCGGTCTTATGCTTGCTGCTGCAAGGCGTATTGTATCTGGCGACAAGGTTACAAGAGAAGGTGGCTTTTATGGCTGGCGTCCAACTTTTTACCTTGGAAGTCAATTAAAGGGCAAGACTCTTGGCATAATTGGTCTTGGAAATATAGGAAAGAACCTTGCAAAAAGAGCCAAGGCTTTTGAAATGAAGGTAATTTATTATTCACGCACAAGAAAGGAAGATTTCGAAAGGGAATTTGGCATTGAATATAGGGACAAGGGTTATGTAATTAAAAATTCTGACTTTTTAAGTTTACACACTGCCTTTGTGCCAGAACTTCACCACATGATTTCTAAAAAAGAACTTGAAATGATGAAAAAATCTGCTATATTAATAAATGCGTCAAGAGGTCCAATAGTTGACGAAGAAGCTCTTGCCCATGCACTTATAGAAAAGGAAATTGCATGCGCTGCTCTTGATGTCTATGAATTTGAGCCAAAAGTTAATGAAAAACTAATGGACCTTGATAATGTTATTCTCGCTCCTCACCTTGGCAATGCAACTTTTGAGGCAAGGCTTGAAATGGGCGAAAATGCAAAGGACAATTTAATTGATTTTAAAAATGGAAAAACTCCAAAAAATAAAGTAAACTGAGGTGTAAAATGATAAATCATTACAGTCCCCAAGAAATGGGAATATGGTCAGGCAGGATTGACGACGAAAATGATTACGAATCCTTTAGATGGCATCAATGGGTGAGGCCCCTTGATTTAAACGACGAAAGCTTAAGTCCCTTTGATGGAAAGCTTGGCTTTGGCATACTGGGTTTTGAATCCGACCAAGGTATTGAGCTTAACAAGGGAAGATTTGGCGCTGCTGCAGGTCCAGCTGCCATAAGAAAGGAACTTGCAAAACTTCCATGTCAATTTTCTAAGGACCTTAAAATTTTTGACTGCGGAAATGTTACAAGTAAGTACACAACTCTTGAAGCCAGCCAAGACGAACTAGCTAAGGCTGTAAAAAGAGTTCTCGAATTAAATTTATTTCCCCTTGTCCTAGGTGGCGGCCACGAAACTGCCTTTGGTCACTACAAGGGACTTTCAACTTCTCTTGACGACAGAGAAGACAATAAACTTGGCATCCTAAACTTTGATGCCCACTTTGACCTAAGACCTTATGAAAAGGGAACAGGCACAAGCGGCACAATGTTTAGACAAATTGCAGACTACACCAAGGAAAATGGAACAGACTATGCCTACTATGTATTGGGAATTCAAAAGCACTCCAACACTCTTGCACTTTTTAGAACTGCCGATAAGTTAGGAGTTAAATATGTCCTTGGTAAGGATGTAATAAACGGTCATTTATTTGACATCGCTCAAAACCTTGACGAATACATTGCAGAACAAGATCACCTATACATTACAATTTGTATGGACTGCTTCACTTCAAGTTTTGCACCAGGTGTTTCTGCCCCACAACCCCTTGGTCTTGACCCAGAAAAGGTAATTTTACTTTTAAAACATGTCTTCTCCTCTGGCAAGCCAATGAGCTTTGATATTTGTGAAGTATCTCCAAGATTTGACCACGACTCTGTAACTGCTAACTTGGCATCAATTTTACTCTACACTGTTGTATCAACTATGGCACAACACAAATTAGGTAAGGATAACAACAAATATATTCCACAATAATTTTATAATTTGACTTATGAGCCACAGAGATTTCTTTGTGGCTTTTTTTACTTCTTTTCTTGTATTTTAAAATTCAAAAAATTTTTCAGCTCTAAAAATTTTCCTACTCTAAGTAATTTTTTTCTAAATCTATTTTTTACTCTCAAAAAATTTTTAAAATTAAAATCTTTCACAAGTTCCTAAAAAAGAGCAAAAAAAGAAGCACCTGAGGTGCCTCTTAAAAATTTTATTACATTTTTGAGAACATTTGGTCAGCCCACCATTCTTCCTTGTAAATTTCGTACTGACCAGCAACTTGTTCTAGTTGGAAATTTTCCCAATATTCAAGTTCATCGTAAAGTTTCTTTGCATTGGCATCCCCAGATTTTTCCTTAGCCTTAGCATAAAAAGCAATGGAAGAATTTTTGATGTCCTTAGCTATTGCAAATACATTTAGTGCAAGTCTTGCCTTTTCAGGGTCAACTTTGCCCCAATCGTAATCTTCTCTCTTAGTAAGTTTTGCCTTAATCTTGTCGGCAAGAGAAGTTTCGTCCTTTGACTTTAATGTTTCCTTAAGTCCCTTTAAGTAAGAGATGTGTTCTTCTGATTGATGAGAAAGTGATGCGAAGATTTCTCCTGCATCGTCTCCCTTTAACATTTCAGCAGCCTTGTCGCAGAACTTAATAGATTCTGTTTCAATGGAAAGTGCTTCTTCAACAATTGACATTTCATTGTCGAAAATCTTTTCGTCATCTTCTGCTGAATATTTTTTAATAGTCTTTAGGTATTCGATGTTTTCAAGATCTGTTCCGCTAAGTTCAACACTTGCTGCAGTTTGTCTTGAGTAGTGGCTCTTAACCTGTGAATTAGTCTTTTCTGGAAGGATTTGACAAATTCCACCAACGCAGCCTGCTCCCTTAATTGCTTCTTGTCCAGTCGCTATTGCTCTTTCATTTATTGGAAGTAGTTTTTTCTTTGAGTCGCCATAAACTTTTGTGAAGGCCTTTATAACTGATTCAACTTTTACAGTTTCAGTTACTTGCAAAAAGGCTCCAAGCATTACCATGTTGGCAACTTTTGCGTTTCCAAGTTCATTTGCCAAGTCATTTACTGGAATTGAAAATACATTTATGTCATCTCTTGTTGGTGCTTTTTTAACAAGGGAAGAGTTTATGAATAAATTTCCGCCAGGTGCAACATATTGTTCAAATTTTTCTAGTGATGGTTCGTTCATAACTACTACATCTGTCGCTTGTGAAATTACTGGAGAGCCAACAGGTTCATCAGAAACTACAACTGAGCAGTTTGCAGAACCTCCACGCATTTCTGGTCCATAACTTGGTAGCCAAGAAACAAATTTGTTTTCAAGCATTCCTGAATAAGTTATAAGTTGACCCATTGCCATAATACCTTGTCCGCCAAATCCAGCAGCAATAATATCTCTAGTAGCCATTATTCACCCCTCCTAAAATTACCAAGTGGATAGTATGGAATCATATTATCTCTAAGCCATGCAAGTGCATCTGCAGGAGGAAGTCCCCAGTTTGTTGGGCAAGATGATAAAACTTCTACAATTCCAAAGCCCTTGCCTTCAAGTTGATATTTGAAACATTCTTTAATAGCTTTCTTTGCCTTTCTAATATTTGCTGGAGTGTCAACTGAAACTCTTTCAACAAATTTTGCTCCGTCAATAGTAGCAAGCATTTCAGATACTTTAATTGGCTTACCACACCAAGCTTCGTCTCTTCCGTAAGGAGAAGTTGTTGTAACTTGACCAACTAAAGTTGTTGGTGCCATTTGTCCACCAGTCATACCATAAATTGCATTGTTGACAAAAATTGTTGAAATATTTTCTCCTCTGTGAGCTGCTTGAACGATTTCTGCAGTACCAATAGAAGCCAAGTCGCCATCGCCTTGGTAAGTGAATACTAAATTGTCTGGGTGAACTCTCTTTATGCCTGTTGCAACAGCAGGTGCTCTACCGTGAGCTGCTTCGTGCATGTCGCAGTTAAAATATTTGTAAGCAAGAACTGCACAGCCTACTGGTGCAACTCCAATTGCATCGTCTAAAACTCCTAGTTCAACTAAGGATTCTGCCACTAGTTTGTGGATAACTCCGTGAGTACATCCTGGACAATAGTGAGTTTCATTTCTAGTCAAACCATCTGAATATTTATATAAAACTTGTTCATTAGTTTTTTCCATTATTTGAGACCTCCTAAAACTTCAAGAGCAGCTTCTTTAATTTCTTCCACATTTGGAATTACGCCGCCTTGTCTTCCAAAGAAGTGAACTTTTTGTCTACCTTCAACTGCAATCTTGACATCGTCAGTCATTTGACCTTGGTTCATTTCGCAAACTAAAATGTCTTTGCAATTTGGATTTATTCCCTTGAAAGCTTCATAAGGATATGGCCAGCAAGTTATTGGACGGATAAGACCAACTTTGTGACCTTCTTTTCTTAAGTGTTCAATTGCACTCTTTGCAATTCTAGCAGTAGTTCCATAGGCACTGATAACTAAATCAGCATCTTCAATTCCATCAACTTCTACTCTAATTTCATTTTCAGTAACTTGTCTATATTTTTCAATTAAGTGCTTGTTGTGTTCTTCAAGTTCATCAGCAGAAAGATAAATTGAGTTTATAATATTTCTTTCGCCATGATTCTTTCCCTTGCCTCTTGTTGCCCAAGTTTTTTCAGGAAGATCCATTTTTTCTTGCATGCCAAATTCAACTGGTTCCATCATTTGTCCAAGTACACCGTCACTCATTATAACAACAGGATTTCTGTACTTGTCAGCTAAATCAAAGCCAAGTTCAATTAAATTTACAAGTTCTTGCACAGAAGATGGTGCCAAAGTAATAGTTCTGTAGTCACCATTTCCGCCGCCTCTAGTTGATTGGAAATAATCAGTTTGAGAAGGTTGAATAGATCCAAGTCCTGGACCGCCTCTCATCATATTTACAATTACGCAAGGAAGTTCTGCCCCTGCCATATAAGAAATACCTTCTTGCATTAGTGAAACTCCAGGAGAAGAAGATGAAGTCATAACTCTTGCTCCAGCTCCTGCAGCACCATAAAGCATATTTATAGCTGCAACTTCAGACTCAGCTTGTAAAAAACATCCGTCAACCTTTGGAAGTTCCCTTGATAAGTATTCAGGAATTTCAGATTGAGGAGTAATAGGATAACCGAAAAAATATTTACAACCAGCTTCTATAGCTGCTGCACCAACTGCTTCGTTTCCCTTCATAAGTACTTTTGTCATGTAAACACCCCTTAAGAAATTTTATAAACTGTAATAATTGAATCAGGACAAGTTATTGCACAGTTTTGGCAAGCAATACAATCTTCTGGTCTCTTTGCCATTGCTGGTGCATAACCCTTTTTGTTGATAGTGTCCACATCAATTTCAATTACATTTTTAGGACATACAGTTACGCATAGTCCACAACCCTTACATCTGTCGCTTTCAAACTCAACTCTTCCTTTAGCCATTATTTACCTCCTATAACATCCAATCTTCTCTAAAATATAAGTCTATTGGAAAAACTTCTGCTGCTAAATTTAAAGCCCTAACTTCCTTCTCAATGCTTCTTAGGCAGACTGCATAGACATAGGGAAGATTTAACTTCTCTGAAACTTCTCTGGCAAGCTCATCGCCATACAAGAGATCATCTGCTTTAGTCTCCTTCAAAAAGTGAGTAGTGTTAATTATTCCCGTCACCTTGGTTTGTGAATGGCCTTCCACTTGTCCAATGAAATCTCTCACAGACTCAAAGTCCTTAGTCTCTGGTCTATTCCTATTGATGACAAAGTAGTGGTCGTAGCCCTCTCTTTTTAAAATATCTCTATACCTGCCAAGAGAAAGTGAACCCTTAGGATTGCCGCCAACATCTAACACAGCTCTGTAGTTTTTATTTTCAAGTGGTTTTAAAATTGCCGCATCAACTGCTGGTATATCCAAGGCATTTTTTTCACGCATACTAGATGAAAAGGATTCCACGCCGTGCTCGCTCAAAAAATCCATTTTCTCTCTCAGTCTAAAGTATGTATTAATAATATCAAGATCAACTGCTGCAACCTTGTCAAAGTACCTTCTAAGGTACAAGGCATAGTTAATTGCAAACTCTGTCTTTCCACTGCCAAAGTGTCCTGTAATAATTTTTATCCTATTGCCTGTTTCTACTTCAGTAAACATTTCTCCTCCCTTCTAAAACACCAACTATATTATACATCAATTGAAAACATTTGAAAACAATTGCAGGTTTATTTTAAATTAATTATTTCATTTTATTTAATTTCTTCCCATAAAAATTTTTTGGCTTCTTAAAAATATTTTTATGAATCAGCTTGTTTTAGAGCTTAAAAAAATTTCACAAAATTAATATATTTTTCTTAAAAATAAATTTTTGACGGTAAAAAAATTTTTGAAAATTTTAAATTTAAGGCGAAAAAATATTTTTTTAAGAAAATTTTTATGAAAAAAATAAAAATCTCATAAAAATTTGACTATTTATATGAAAAGATATATATTATTAGCAGACACACTTATCGAGTGCTAATAATTTTGAAAATTTTGAAAAAATAAAATTGAAGAAAGGTGATTAAATGAAAAATAAAAAATACAATGCTGAAACCGAAAGACTAATGGACTTAATGATCAACTCCATTTACACAAATAAAGAAATATTTTTGCGTGAACTAATTTCAAATGCCTCTGACGCCATGGACAAGATGTACTACATCGCCCTTAACGACGACAAGGTGAAATTCAACCACGAGGATTATTACATTAGAATAAGACCTGACAAGGAAAAGAGAACTATTAGCATTGAAGATAACGGCATAGGCATGACTGAAGATGAACTTGTAGCCAACTTGGGCACAATAGCAAAGTCTGGCTCCCTTGATTTTAAAAACCTAAATGAAAAAAATGAGGACCACGAAATAATTGGACAATTTGGCGTGGGCTTTTACTCTGCCTTTATGGTTGCCGATGAGATTAATGTCCTCACAAGGTCCTATAAGGAAGATGGGGCTCACCTTTGGAAGTCCAAGGGCGCCAAGGGCTACACAATTTCTGATGGGGAAAAAGATTCTCATGGCACTATAGTAACTCTCCACTTAAAGGAAAACACAAAAGACGAGGACTATGACAAGTACCTTGACGAATACGAAATAAGAGAACTTGTCAGCCACTACTCTAACTACATCTCCTACCCAATAAAGATGGAAGTGGAAAAGAAAAGACCAGCTCCTGATTCCACAGAAGAGAATCCAAAATTTGAATCCTATAGAGAAGATGATGTTCTCAACTCCTCTGTTCCTATGTGGAGAAAAAATAAAAACGAATTGAAGGAGGAGGACTACAACAACTTCTTTAGGCAAAGACACTTTGGCTTTGAAGATCCCCTTGCCCACCTTCACATCAGCGTGGAAGGCATGATTTCCTTTAAGGCCATCCTATACATTCCATCAAGAAGACCCTTTGACTTCTTGAGTCCAGATAGAAAGGGCGGACTTGAACTTTACTCCAACGGAGTCCTAATCATGGAAAAATGCGAAGACCTACTTCCAGATTATTTGAACTTCGTCAAGGGTGTAGTGGACTCTGAAGACATTTCCCTAAACATTTCTCGTGAAATGCTACAAAAAACTCGCGAACTACAACTTATAAAGAAAAACATAGAAAAGAAAATCTTAGAAGAACTTGCAAAAATTCTTAAAAATGACAGGGAAAAATATGCTGAATTCTTCAAAAACTTTGGTGTAAGCTTAAAATCTGGTGCCTACGAAAACTTTGGCGCCGACAAGGACAAGTTAAAAGACTTATTTATCTATGACACGACAAAGAGAGGGGATGTGACCTTTAACGAATACAGGAAGGACATGGGACCAGATCAAGACTTCATCTATTACGCCAATGGCACATCTCTTGACGCCATCAAGGACCTTCCGCAAATAAAACACTTCATGGAAGGAGGCATTGAAGTCCTTGCCCTAACTGACCCAATAGACGAATTTGTCATCAAGATGCTTGATGAGTACGATGAAAAGAAATTCAAGTCAATTTCTGAAACAGAAGTTAAGGAAGAAGACGAAAAAAATCTTGGCGACTATGTAAAGAAGATGAAGGACCTTTTATCTGGCGAAGTTTCATTAATAAAAGAAAATCCAAATCTAAAAGATGACGCAGCTTATCTATCAAGCAGGGGCGAAATCTCCATAGAAATGGAAAAAACTCTTAGCCACATGCCAAACAACGAAGCCTTTAAGGCAGACAAGGTTTTGGAAATAAATCCAAACCACCCTGCAGTGAAAAAATTAAAGGACATGGACAAGGACTCCGAAGAATTTAAAACTTACACAGAATTACTTTACGACGGAGCAAGACTTGTAGCAGGTCTGGACATAAAAGACCCCATCGCCTACGCAAGAAATGTATCAAAGTTAATGTAAAAGATTTTATATAAAATAATTAAAATTTAAAGACAAAAAATTAGGCTCTTTTCCTTAGGAGAAGAGCTTTTTTTGAATTTTAAAAAACTTATGACTTTTTATTTAAAAGTAAAAAAATATTTTCCCCTAAGAGCAAGAAAAAATACAAGACATTGAAATCATAGAGGTAGAAAAAATTTTCAGGTAAATAATATTTTTTTGTTACCATATAAATTACCAGTACAAAAATTTCAATTAAGAAAAATATTCCAGTAGATTTTTTTGATAGCTTACTTGCAAAATTAAAAAAATAGGCAAGCATAAAGCCCAAAAATAAAATCATTATAATTTTAAGAAGAGCTAAGATAAGCATGTATTTTATATCAAAGGTCACTTGAACTTTCCAATTGATGTATCCCAATATTTTTAAACTGATTAAATTTAAAATCGGAAAAAGGAAGAGTACAATTATAAAATTAATATATTTTTTCAAAGTAGCCTCCTAACTTTTAATTTCCCCTCTACATCTTATAATATTACTAAAGGCATTTATAATATCTTTATTTTACTAAAAAATATCATATACATTATTATAAATCAATTTTAAGCTTATGAATTAAGATAAATAATTTTAATTAAAATAATTTTTGTTGTATTTGTGCGTACAAATTGATAAAATATAAGCACAAAGGCAACAAGATTAAATTTTTTATAGCTCTTTTATGTTCAATTCTTTCTTCAGACCTTCTTGTAGAACTCTGGAAAAATTTATATTTTTATTTTTTGCAAGAGCTTCTAGCCAAGTTGGGATTGTCAACATTTTATTTTTGTAAACTTCTTTAACAAGAGAAAATTGATACGGAAGATAAACATTTACAAATACAAAAAATTGATTGTCCTTTAATTTTATGTTTTCTATTTTTACATCTTCTGGAAAGGGCTCTTTTTTATATTTTTCATCAGATAAAATTAATCCTATAACTTCTTGGCAATAAGATATTCCTTCTTCAATTGTCGATGAAAAAGTATATCCCCCTTGAAGAGCTGGGATTTCAATGTTATATTCATTATCTTCTTTAGTAAATATTGCTAAATATGTTACATTATCTTTGTTTTTCATTTTTTTCTCCTTTTCGAAGAATTTTAGAGAGCTTTTAGGGGCTATCCACCCCTAAATCTTTCAAAATCTTTTTTAGTGTCCCGCTTGGAAAATTATTTCTGGGATGAGGTATTACTACCACTGCTCCAGTTTTGTCATTAACGAAAATATGATGACTTCCGCTAACTCTATCTAGCCTGAACCCCTTTGATCTTGCAATTTTAAAAAGCTCTCTTGAGTTATAACTCTTCATAAGGATGTCCTCCTTACAAAAATAATTATAACATAGGTTTAACCAATGTCAAATACATTATATCTTAAATAAAGAGATAAATTTTATTAAAGCGACTTTAATTTTTTTTATTTTATAAAATGAAATACAATAAATTTTCTTTTTCTGCAAAAATTGAATATTTTTAGTCTTTATGTTATATTACTTTGCATGTAAAAATATTAAGGAGGTCAAATGGAAACACTTTTATCTGGGATTTTAAATCTCGAAGTTAAACACTTAGTCATGTTTGTCATTGGCGGAATTTTAATTTACCTTGCCATTGAAAAACAATACGAACCCTCACTTCTTCTTCCCATTGGTTTTGGAGCAATTATTTCTAACATTCCCCTATCATCAGCCGTGGGCGAAGAAGGTTTTTTGACGATTTTATATAAGGCAGGGATTGCAACAGAGCTCTTCCCCGTTTTAATCTTCATCGGCGTGGGCGCCATGATCGACTTTAAACCACTTATTGCATCGCCCTTTATGCTCTTCTTTGGAGCAGCGGCGCAGTTTGGAATTTTTGCCACAATGCTTTTTGCAATTTCAACGGGTAAATTTACACTACCAGAAGCAGCATCAATTGGCATAATCGGTGCGGCAGATGGTCCTACTTCAATTTATGTTGCCAAGGTCTTTGCGCCAAATTATCTTGGACCAATTTCTGTGGCTGCCTACTCCTATATGTCTCTCGTTCCAATTATTCAGCCACCAGTTATTAAACTTCTCACAACTGAAAAAGAGAGAAAAATCAGAATGAAGTACACTACTGTTCATGTGCCAAAAAAAGTTGAAATTCTCTTCCCAATTGTCATAACAGTAATAGCTGGAATTATTGCACCAATGTCTGTTGCCCTTATTGGCGCTCTCATGTTTGGAAACTTAATCAGAGTTTGCGGAGTTCTTGAAAGACTTTCAATTTCTGCCCAAAATGAACTTTCGAACCTAGTTACAATTTTGCTGGGCATAACAATTGGTGGCACTATGTCTGCCGATGCCTTTTTAAACATTCACACACTTATGATTCTTGCCATGGGACTTGTTGCCTTTATCTTTGACACAGCAGGTGGCGTTCTCTTTGCAAAATTTTTAAACTTATTTTTAAAGACAAAGGTCAACCCAATGATTGGCGCAGCTGGCATCTCAGCCTTTCCTATGTCTGGTAGAGTTGTGCAAATGATGGCGGCAAAGGAAGACCCAACTAACTTTGTCCTTATGCAAGCCATGTCAGCCAATGTGGCAGGTCAACTTGGCTCAGTAGTTGCAGGTTCAATGATCTTGGCTCTAGTGCCAATGTTTATGTAGAGGTGATAAAATGGACACAAATGTATTTATGGAGGGAGTGGAAGTTGCAATTTGGGGCCTCGCTGGAGTTTTCGCAGTCCTAATACTCTTCTACATCTCCACAAAGATAATGTTAAAAATTTTTAAGGAAAAATAATTTTTGTAAAATTAATAGACATGAAAAAACTGTTGGAAAGACAAATCCAACAGTTCTTTTTTTATTTATCCTTGTACTCCCCGATAAAAGAATACCTTGTGTCCCAGTGGTCAAATACTAAATCGGGTTTAGGGTCTTTATCCTTATAAGTTCTCATGCCATAAATCCCCGTCACAGGCTCCTTTAAGTCGTCAAATTTCATTATGACTTCATAGCCAGCGCCTGCCTTTTTTAACTTATAGGCGCCAGTAAAGTCCATGGCATTATTTCTATCAGTCATGACAAAGTTTTTCTTGTCAAACTTTATTGCCATGTCATTATCTACTTTTTTACCATCCTCCATCCTTGTCATGTCCTCAATTGTCCAATTAACATTGTAAATTTTTTTGTCTGGAAGAAGTTCATTGTCTCCTTGGCAAGCGGATAAAAAAATTCCCAACATTCCCATTACAAAAACTAAGAGTAAAGATTTAAAAATTTTTTTCATAAATACCTCTTTTATTTACTTATTTTTCTTCTTCACCTATAAAGGAGTAGGTCCTTCCCTTATCTTCAAAAACTAAATTTGGCACAGGGTCCTTGTCCTTCTCAGTTTTCATGCCATAACCAGCAATCACAGTTTCTTCAAAGTCATCAAACTTCATTATTACTTGGTAGCCTGTGTCAGCTTTTTTTAATTCATAAGTGCCAGTATAGTCTATGGCATTAGACCTATCAGTCATGACAAAATTTTTCTTGTCAAATTTAATAGCCACGTCGTTAGTTATCTTTACTCCGTCGTCTGTTTTTGTCATGCTTTCCAAAGTCCAAGTGACATCGCTAATTTTTTTGTCTGGAAGAAGATCATCCTTGCCTGTGCATCCTGTAAAGATTATTCCACCAACAAAAATTAAAAGCAAAGTTTTAAAAAGTTTTTTTATATGTACCACCTTTTATTTAATTAAGTAAATTTTCTTTTATATATTTTACCCAAATTTTATTATTTTATTTCAATCCCTTGTTAATATTAAATAAAAATGGATATAAATGTAGTGTAAATTAAAGTAAATAATTTTTTGGAGGTAATTACAATGGATATAACATTTGGCGGAAATAAAGTAAACTTAGAAGGTAAAGAAATCAAAGTTGGAGATATGGCTCCTGAATTTAAGGCAGTTAAAAGAGATTTATCTGATTTTAATTCAGCTGACTTAAAGGGCAAAATCGTAGTTTATTCAGTTGCACCATCAATTGACACACCAGTTTGTGCTATCCAAGCAACAACTTTTAACGAAGAAGCTACAAAATTATCTGATGATGTAAAAATCGTAACTGTAACAGTTGACCTTCCTTTTGCACAAGAAAGATTCTGTTCAGTTAAGGGAATCGAAAACGCAGACATAGTTTCTGACTACAGATACAGAGAATTTGGTGAAAAATACGGCTTCATGATTGAAGAATTTAAACTTCTTGCTCGTGGCGTTGTAATTGTTGACAGAGACGGAAAGGTTGCCTATGTTGAATATGTTCCAGAAGTAACTAACGAAGTAAACTTTGAAAAGGCTCTTGAAGAAGTTAAAAAATTAAAATGATAAATATTAATTTAATCGTACTTGGCAAAATCAAGGAAAATTATTTTAAAGATTCAATAAATGAGTACAAAAAAATGCTTAAGTCCTATGCCGATTTAAGCATTTTTGAAATTATGGACGAGCCCTGCCCTGAAAACTTATCGGAAAAGGACATGGAGAGGGTTAAAAATATTGAGGGCGAAAAAATTTTATCCAAGATAAAGGATGGCGCCTATGTCATTGCCCTTGCCATTGAGGGAAAGAGCCTTGACTCTATCGCCTTTGCAGGTAAAATAAATGACCTCATGATTGACGGCTACTCAAATATAACTTTTATCATTGGCGGCAGCCTAGGACTCTCTGATGAAGTTTTAAAAAGGGCAGACTACAAGCTAAGCTTCTCAAAGATGACCTTCCCCCACAAACTAATGAGGGTCATCTTAATGGAGCAAATCTATAGAGCCTTTAGAATAATAAATAACCACCCCTACCACAAGTGAGGCGATAAAATGATTTTTTCCTTTGACTCTTACATGATAAATGTAAATACCTATAAGACAGAAGAATTTATGAAAAAATTAAAGGCAGTGGATATAAATTTAGAAGAAAAAATAATTTCCACCTTGGCTGAAATGTCCATAGACTACAAAAAGCCAAGCTACATGAAAAAACTTGGCAAGGACTTAATTTTAAAATATCACGCAGTGGGCGAAATAATCTCCTATGGCCATGTGAGGACAAATGCTGACTTGAAGTTGGCAGACGGCATCCACCCAATTTATTTTTTAGATGAGGCAGAAATTTATTTCACAGAAGCTGTGGAGATGCGGGAAGATTTTCTCGACGAAAACTCCTTTGAAATAAATATAAATGCAAGGATAAAATAAAAAATACCTCATGACTTAAAAAAGTTGTGAGGTATTTTTGCATCTTAAATTAATGCATCTAAAAACATCATGAGGATAAAACCAAAGATGACGCCATAAGTTGCGGCTCTCTCGTAGCCATTGTTGTGGGTCTCTGGTATTATTTCGTCGCTAATTACAAAGAGCATGGCACCTCCTGCTAGGGCAAGTATAAAGCCAAGTGTGGAAGAAAAAATTGACACAAGCCAAACTCCCAAAAAGGCTCCAATGGGTTCAACGAGCCCAGTCAAAGTTGCCACTGCAAAGGCCTTACTTCGAGTGTAACCTTCCCTAACAAGAGCAAGGGCAACGGCAAGTCCCTCAGGCATATTTTGAAGGGCAATACCAAAGGCAACGGAAAGTCCATTGGACATATTGTCTCCGCCAAATCCAACTCCAGTGGCAAGTCCCTCTGGAAAATTGTGGATTGCTATTGCTATTACAAAGAGCCAAATTTTAGATAGATTTTTTACATTTACTCCCTCATGTTTCTTATCTATTAAATGCTCATGTGGTGCATACCTATCTATTAAATCAAGCATAAGTGCACCGCAAAAAATTCCCAGCCCCGTTATTAGAACTCCCATCTTGCCCTCACCTGCTTCAAGGCTTGGTATAATAAGAGAAAGCAAGTTGCAGCAAGCATTACTCCTGCCGCTGCTGCAAGAAGCACATCTAGTGCCTTTTGGCTTACATCTTTTGCAAAAAATATGGGGATTGCACCAACCCCAGTCATAAGTCCTGGCACTATACAGCCCAGGATAATAAAAGTCATGTTCATTTTCTCACCTGCTTTTTATTATAACATAAGTAAGGGACAAATTTTTACTGCATCAAAAAAGCACGCCAAGCGTGCTAATTTTTTTATATTTATAATTTATAAACTGCCTACTGCTCTTTTTATTCCACCTACAAGTTCATTGAAGAAATTTGTTACTTTGTCATAGAGATCTCCAAGGTTAAAATTTCTTATTCCTTGAATAATTAGCTGTCTATCAATTTTTTGATTTCCAACAAATATTGAAATATTAAAAAGTTTCATGAGAATTACCACTAGGGCGATTATTCCTATTATTTTTAATGCTTTTTTCATTTCATCACCTATCTCTTTAAGTCTCTTTCAATTTCTTCGTAATTTGGCATATACTTTTTGCACTCTTCCAAAAATTTTTTGTCGTGGTAAAAGTATTTTAAGTGGACAAGCTCGTGTAGGACCACTGCCTCGATTTGGTCTCTGGGTCTTTCTGCCAGATAAAGATTTATTTTTATGGCACCACTTTGTGGATAGCAAGTGCCCCATCTCACTTTCATCTTCCTTATCTCAACAGATTTTGGCGAAAGCCCCGTAAGCTTTTCGTATTTTTCAAAAATTTCATCTAAGGCTTTTTTTAGTTCAGCCCTATAAATTTTTTCTAGTTCTTTTTCCGATGTGATTTCTAATTTTTCGCCAAAGAGATGATTTTTGTAATGTCTTTTCCTTAGATCCTCTTCTTTTAGTCTTTCAATAGTGTCCCTGTTGTTTTCTAGGATCCTCTTTATTTCTCTTTCACTTGTTCTAATTGGTGCCGACACCTTTATTATACCATCTTCTACCCTTATTCGAAGGTTTTTTACCTTTTTTCTATTTATTTCTATTTCCATTTTATAAAAGTGGTGACAATAGTCTTGAGATGGACTCCCTAAATTTTGTGAACTTAGACCTATTGTTGTAGATTTCTGGAGTTATCTCTGTGCAGGACTTCAAGTCTTCCATAAAGTCTTCCTTTAATTTTTTATTTATCTCTTCGTCATATATAAAGGCATTTACTTCGAAGTTTAGTTCAAAAGACCTTATGTCAAAGTTTGCTGTACCCACACTTGATAGGTAGTCGTCTGATATAACTACCTTGGTGTGGAGAAAACCGCCTTCATATTGGTAAACATGAGCCCCCCACTTTAAAAGTTCTCCCATAAAGGAAAGGGATGCCCAGTGAACAAAGACATGGTCTCTCTTTTTTGGGAACATCAAGTGAACTTCAACGCCAGATAGGGCTGCAACCTTTAATGCCTTTAGAAGTCCTTCGTCTGGCACAAAGTAAGGTGTTTGGATGTAGACTTCTTTTCTGGCAGATGTGATTAATTTTTCGTAGCCATTTCTTATGGAGTCTGCCTTGGTGTCAGGTCCACTGGTTACAATATTTATGTCAACCCCATCTTCTATTTCAGGGAAAAGCTCTGTGGTAAATCCCTTAGTGTAATCCTCTGATGCAAATTTAAAGTCCAAGAAAAATCTCCAGGCAAGTCCATTAACTGCTGGTCCCACAATTCTAAGGTGAGTGTCTCTCCAAAAGCCCATAGGTCCCTTGGATACATATTCGTCGCCAACATTAAAGCCACCTACATAGCCTATTCTCTTGTCTATAACTACGATTTTTCTGTGGTTTCTATAGTTGATGCGGGTGTTGATCTTTGAGATAAGTCCTGGGAAGAAGATGCCAAATTTTACTCCTGCCTCCTTTAAGTCTTTTATATCCCTTAAAGTCATCTTCCTAATTCCCATTCCATCAATTAAGAGGTAGACATCTAGGCCTTCTCTCGCATTTTCCTTTAAAATATTTGTAAATTCAGTGGAAAGTTCGTCAGATTTATAAATGTAGTATTGAACATAAATTGTGTGCTTTGCCTGCCTTAAATCGGCAAATAGATCTTCAAATTTGCTTTCGCCTTCATTGTAGACCTTGACCCTATTGTTGGTGTAGAGAATTTCATCTTCAGCACGATTAAACATCTCTACCATGTCAAGATGATTTTTGGTCCTGTCATTGGAAAAGTCAAATTGACCCTCTTTAATTTGTCTAAGCTGATACTCAGATTCCTTTTCAAGAATCATGTCAGCCTTAGTTTTTCCCTCAAACATTTTTGATTTCGAAATGTCCAGACCTATAAAAAGGTAGAGGATAAAGCCAACTACTGGCAAAAAATTTATTGCCATTACCCAAAGTAGGGTAGAAATTGGTTTTTTATTGTCGTATAGGATAATAAATCCTGAAATTAATACATTTACAATAAATAGTAATGAATAAACTTGGGCAAAGTTTTTAAACATTCCAAAATATGCATTAAACATGGAACACCTCTGTTATTTTTTATTATTTGTTTTTCTTTGATTTGTATCTTTGTTGTGAATCTAGGATTTTCTTCCTAAGTCTAAACTCATTTGGAGTAATTTCTATAAGTTCATCATCTTCAATAAATTCAAGGGCTTCTTCAAGGCTCATCTTTCTAACAGGAGAAAGTCTCAAAGCTTCGTCTGAACCAGAAGCTCTGACATTGGTTTGCTTCTTTGCCTTTGTTACAGAAACTTCAATTTCAACTCCCTTTGGAGATTCACCTACAACTTGACCTTCGTAAACATCTTCCCCTGGTTCAACAAAAAGAGTTCCTCTCTCTTGTGCATTGTTAAGTCCATAAGTTGATGCCACGCCTGTATCAAAGGAAACAATGGAAGCATTAACTCTTCTTGGGATTTCGCCCTTATATGGCACATAGGCTTCGAAGATGGAATTTAAAATTCCGCTGCCCTTAGTGTCAGTCATAAATTCAGTTCTGTAACCAATAAGTCCCCTTGAAGGAATGATAAATTCAAGTCTTTGGTAACCGCCATTAGGCTCAATAATATTAACAAGTTCGCCCTTTCTTCTGCCAAGTTTTTCTATGACAGAACCTGCGTAAACACTGTCAACATCAATTGTAACTCTTTCAGTTGGCTCAAGCCTTTTGCCATTTTCGTCAAACTTGTATAAAACTTGTGGCTTAGAAACTTGGAATTCGTAGCCTTCACGCCTCATGTTTTCGATTAAAACAGAAAGGTGAAGTTCTCCTCTACCAGACACCTTAAAAGAATCAGTAGTGTCAGTTTCTTCAACTCTTAGCCCAACATCAGTTTGTAGTTCTCTATTAAGTCTTGCTTTGATTTGTCTTGATGTCAAGAACTTGCCAACTCTACCTGCAAAGGGTGAATCATTTACAGAAAAGTTCATGGAAATTGTTGGCTCAGAAATTTTTACAAATTCAAGACCTTCAGTGTCTTCAGTTGATGTAATAGTATCTCCAATGTTGATGTCTTCAATTCCTGTAACTGCAACAATAGATCCTGATCTTGATGAGTCAACTTCAACCCTATTAAGACCTTCAAATTCATAAATTTGTGCAATTTTTATGCTTTCTTTAAAGTCCGGTTTTAATTTATTAACTCTTACAAGTTTGTCGTTTTCTTGAATAATACCTTGTTCAATTTTTCCAATACCAATTCTTCCAACATATTCGTTGTAGTCAATTGTTGAAATCAAAAGTTTAAAAGGTTCGTCGTCCCTATTTTCTGGTGCAGGGATGTACTTAATAATAGTTTCAAAAAGTGGATCCATGGATTCCATCTTATCATCTAAATCAAGGGCAGCTATACCTTGTTTTGCTGATGCAAAGACAAAAGGACATTCCAAAATTTCGTCGTCTGCGCCAAGCTCAATAAATAAATCGAGAACTTCGTCAACAACTTCAAGAGGTCTGGCTTCTGGTCTGTCTACCTTATTTATGCAGACAATAACAGGAAGGTTTAGCTCAAAAGATTTTTTCAAAACAAATTTTGTTTGAGGCATTGGACCTTCAAAGGCATCAACAAGTAATACAACTCCATTTACCATTTTAAGCACACGTTCAACTTCTCCTCCGAAGTCAGCGTGTCCTGGCGTGTCAATGATGTTGATTTTAACACCATTGTGGTTTACGGCAGTGTTTTTGGAAAGAATTGTAATACCTCTTTCCCTTTCAATGTCGTTGGAGTCCATAACTCTCTCGTTAACTTGTTGATTATCTCTAAAAATACCTGATTGTCTAAGTAGCGCATCTACAAGTGTAGTCTTGCCATGATCGACATGGGCAATGATTGCTATATTTCTAATATCTTCTCTTTTCAAAATCTCATCTCATTTCTTCAAACTTCTATCCTATTTTAAGCTTAAATAAAAAAAAGTGCAACATAAGTTGCACGATTTCTTGTATTTTTTAAGCTTTTCTTCAAAAAATTTTAATGCTAACGACAATCGTGATGAGTCACGATTGGAATGTTCTAGTTGTACGTGGATTTTTGCAAGCAAAAATTCATGGGCAAGACTTAGTAAGCTTGCAAGCAAGCAACTCAAGTCTTAGCCAGCGACCGAATAGGAAGCTTTTTCAAAGGAGTCGCAATTATTTACTAAATTTTTCTACTAATTCGTCAAAAGTTACTTCTTCCTGATCTCCACTCTTCATATTCTTCAAAGAATATTTTCTGCTCTTGACTTCTTCTTCGCCAAGAACAATTACATAGTCTACCTTAGTTTGGTCGGCATACTTAAATTTTTTCTTTAACTTGGCAAATTCAGTGTAGACAGAAACTTTTACTCCCTTTTCTAATAGTTCACTTAAAAGCTTTATGCCATCGTGTAGACAGTCATCCATTGGGATGATCAACAAATCAACTAGGGATTTTTCTTCACTAGAAATAATCTTTGCTTCATTTAATTGATAGAAAAGTCTTGAAAGTCCAATGGAAATTCCAACACCTGGAAGAACTTTGTCAGTGTAGTAACTTGCAAGGTCTTCGTATCTTCCGCCAGAGCAAACTGAGCCAATATTTGGATAATTATCAAGAGTAGTTTCATAAACTGTGCCTGTGTAATAATCTAGTCCTCTTGCGATTTTAAGGTCGATGTCAAAACAATTTTCGTCTATGCCAAAGTCCCTCATGTATCCAACAACTTGACTTATTTCGTCAAGGCCTTCAAGGAAAACTTCATTTTCAATTTTAAGATCATTTAGGGCTTTTATAATTTCATCTGTACTGCCCTTGATTTTAATAAATTCAAGAATCTTTTCGCCAGCTTCCTTAGTAACGCCAAGTTCAGCAAGCTCAGACAAGACATTTTCTTCGCCAATTTTGTCGATTTTATCTACAGTTCTCAAAACATTCATTGAATCCTCAATGCCAAGAGAGCCGAAAAATCCCTTTAAAATTTTTCTATTGTTTAGGTGAATTGTAAAATCTGTAAAGCCTAAATCTTTAAAAGTGTGATAAATTACAACTGGAAATTCTGCGTCATTTACTAGGGAAAGTTCCCCCATACCAATTGTGTCGATATCGCATTGATAAAACTCTCTAAAGCGACCCTTTTGAGCTTTTTCGCCCCTATATACCTTTCCTATTTGATATCTTTTAAAAGGGAAGGATAGGTCGTTCATGTGCTCTACAGTGTATCTTGCTAGAGGAACTGTAAGGTCAAATCTAAGGGACATGTCTGTGTCTCCCTTGTGGAATCTGTAAATTTGCTTTTCAGTTTCTCCGCCGCCCTTGGCGAGCAGCACTTCAGATTTTTCTATAACTGGCGTATCTATTGGCAAGAAACCATGTTTTTCAAAATTGTCTCTAATTATGTCTTTCATCTCGTTAAAGAGAATTTGTTCCTTTGGTAGCAGTTCCATAAATCCTGGAAGGGTTGAAGGTTTCACTATACTCATGATATCACTCCTATTTTTTATTATTTATAATTTATTATTAATTTTATTTTATCACATAATCTTTACTTTTTGTACTTTTGCCTAGTATTAAAGGAAAGTATTTTTTGTTGCACTTAGCTTATAAATTCAAACTTTAAAAAAATTTTAGTAATTTCATTAATTTTTTTTGACTCTAGTTCTTTTTTATTTTATAATTACAAAGTTGAGAATAATATTCATTATGGTCTCAATGAATTTTTTTTTGGGAGGAAAAAAATGGAAAGAATAAATGTAGAATTTGGAATGTTCGAAGTTTTACTTCTTGCTATACTTGGTATTTATCTAGGAGATTTTCTAAGAAAGAAATTCCCTATTCTTGTTAAATATTGCTTGCCATCAGCAGTAGTTGGAGGAACTATAATTTCAATAATTACAATGATCTTATACTATGCAGGAATTATAGAGCCAGACTTCGACTTTAAAACTGTTAACACTTTATTTTATTGCTTATTTTTTGCTGCAAGTGGTGCAGCAGCCAGCCTTTCACTTTTAAAGCAAGGTGGAAAGCTGGTAGTTATATTTGCTTTTTTGGCAGCCTTACTTGCCATTTGTCAAAACACTGTAGCTCTTGGAGTAGGTCATTTACTTCATGTTCATCCACTTATCTCTATGATGACTGGCTCAATACCTATGACTGGTGGTCATGGAAACGCTGCAAGTTTTGCGCCAATAGCTGTTAAGGCAGGACAAAAAGCTGCTATGGAAGTTGCAATAGCATCTGCTACCTTTGGACTTATTGCCGGTTCACTAATTGGTGGACCTTACGGTAACTTTTTGGTAAAAAGATTTGGCTTTGAAGATCCAGAACTAGACAATAAGCAAAACACAATAGTTGACACTGCAAAAACTGTTATGATGAACAAAAATAATGTAATCTCAGCAGTAAATATGCTAGTTCTTGCCTGTGGTATTGGTGAATTATTTTTCTTAGTATGGCAACACTATGACATCAATATTCCAATTCATGTAAACTGTATGCTTGGTGGTATCCTTGTGAGAGTCTTCTTAGACAAGACTGGAAGAGTAGAAGATAGTCTATTAGAAGCAATTGACACAGTGGGAGACTTTTCCCTTGCACTCTTTGTTTCAATGTCAATTGTAACAATGAAATTGTGGCAACTAGCAGACCTTGGACCTCAACTTATTGTCCTTCTTCTTGCTCAAATTGTTCTTGTACTAGTATTCACTTACTTCTTAACTTTCAGACTTCTTGGCAAGAATTACGACTCAGCAGTAATGGCAGTAGGTCACCTTGGTTTCTCTACAGGTGCCGTGCCAGTTTCAATGACTACAATGAAGACTGTCTGCGACAAGTACAGATACTCAAAGCTTGCCTTCTTCGTTGTTCCAGTAATTGGTGGATTTATTTCAAATATTACAAATGCCTTTATTATTACAACCTTCTTGGATATAGCAACAAAAATGGGCGCAGGTATGTAAAATTTAATAAAATTTTGAAGATTTTAAAAGGGCTATAGTTTTTACTACAGCCCTCTTTTTAAATTATTCTATTTTTTTCTAGTTTTTAGTATAGTCCTGATGGTTTTTCAGAAGTGTTTATAAAAATATTTTTAACTTGTGAATATGCATCAAGCATCATCTTGTGGTTTTCTCTACCTATACCAGATGTCTTATAGCCTCCGAAAGGTGCTCCTGCAGGTAGTTGGTTATAAGTGTTAACCCACATTCTTCCAGTTTCAACGCCTCTTGCAACTCTTATTGCCTTGTTGATGTCTCTTGTCCAAACAGCGCCTGCTAGACCGTAGTCAGAGTCGTTTGCCATTCTTATAACATCTTCTTCATCTTTGAACTTAATTACAACAGCAACTGGTCCAAAGATTTCTTCTCTTGCAACTTTCATGTCGTTGTTTGCATTTGTGATTAGAGTTGGCATTGTGAAGTAGCCATTTTCTGTGCCATTCTTTGTAGCTTTTTCGCCACCTACGGCAATTGTTGCTCCTTCTTTTTTAGCAACTTCTACATAGCCAAGAACTTTTTCAGTTTGTGATCTATTTACTTGGGCACCAACTTGAGTGTCTTCTTCCCAAGGAAGTCCAACTTTAATGCCTGCAAATTTTTTAATTGCCTTTTCTATAAATTCATCGTAAATGTCTTCTTGAACGAAAACTCTTGAGCCTGCACAGCATACTTGACCTTGGTTAAACAAAATCCCCATAGCAAGTCCATCTAGGGCTAGTTCCATGTCGCAGTCGTCAAAGAAAATATTTGCTGACTTTCCGCCAAGTTCTAGTGTAGCAGGGATTAATTTGTCTGCTGCTGCGCTTGCAATCTTGTAGCCAACTTCTGTTGAACCAGTGAAGGCAAGTTTTGATAGACCTTCATGGTGTTGTAAATATTCACCAGATTTTGAGCCAGAGCCAGTTACTACATTGATAACTCCCTTTGGCACAACATCTTTAATTAGCTTCATTAGTTCAAGAAGTGATAGTGAAGTAGTTGAAGATGGTTTAATTACAACAGCATCGCCTGCTGCTAGGGCTGGTGATAATTTCCATGCTGCCATTAAGAATGGGAAGTTCCATGGAATAATTTGACCAACAACTCCAAGAGGTTCACGAAGTACAATTGATAAAGTGTTTTCGTCAATGGCATTGGCAGTGCCTTCTTCAGCTAAAATTGCTCCTGCAAAGTATCTAAAGTGTTCAGATGCTAGAGGAATATCAACATTTCTTGTTTCTCTAATTGGCTTGCCATTGTCTAGGGTTTCTACCATGGCAAGGTGTTCAGCATTTTCGTCAATTATGTCGGCAATTTTATTTAAAATTTTTGCCCTTTCATATCTATTTGTCTTCTTGTAGTCCTTGAAGCCTTCCCAAGCGGCTTCAACAGCTCTATCAACATCTTTTTCAGATGCTTGTGTGATCTTTGCTAAAAGTTCTCCATCGGCTGGGCAATAAACATCAAGCATTTCGCCACTTTCGCCTTCAACAAATTCTCCGCCAATAAATAGGCCGTATTTTTTATCAAGATTAATTTTTGGTTTTGTCATATTACACTCCTTATCTCAATTTAATACATCATAAAAAGCTTCTATATAAGAAATACCCCCCGTAATTTATTTAAAACCTATATTATTTTTTTAACAAAGTTTTACATGGTGGAAACTTATAAAACCAATCCTAAAATTTTCCTCTCACAAAAATTCTTTCTATCTATTAATCTTTCTTCATCTCTTAACATTTTGCAATCCGAAAAAAATTTTTTCTATTTCTTAATATTTTTTCACTTAAAAAATTATTTCAGCTCTAGAAATTTTATTGCCTCTAAAATTTTACAAAAAAATAAAAGCCCTTTCGAGCTTTTACCTTTAATAAATTTATAAAACCATGGACAAAAATTCCTTTGCCCTCTTTGTCTTTGGATTTGCGAAAAATTCCTTGGAGTCTTCGTCTTCTGCAATAACTCCCTTGTCCATGAAGAGAACTCTGTTAGACACATCTCTTGCAAAGCCCATCTCATGAGTTACAACAAGCATGGTAAGTCCCTCTTCTGCCAAGTCACGCATGACATTTAAAACTTCATTTACCATTTCTGGGTCAAGAGCTGATGTTGGTTCGTCAAAGAGAAGAACTTCTGGATTCATGGCAAGAGATCTTGCTATGGCAACTCTTTGCTTTTGTCCACCAGATAGGGATGTAGGCTTTGCATCCTTAAAGGGATACATGCCAACCTTTTGCAAAAATTCTTCTGCAAGCTTTACTGCCTCTTCGCGAGATTTTTTCAAGACCTTAACTTGTCCTATTACACAGTTTTCAAGGACGCTCATGTTGTTAAAGAGGTTAAAGGATTGAAATACCATGCCAACCTTTGTCCTGTAATTATTTATAGAAACATCATCTAAAATATTTTCTCCATGATATTTTATCTTGCCACCATTGGGCTCTTCCAAGAGATTTATACACCTGAGAAGGGTTGACTTGCCTGAGCCAGAGGAACCAATTATTGAAACAACTTCGCCCTTTTTGACTTTAAAATTTATGTCCTTTAAAACTTCATTATCTCCAAAGCTTTTTTCTAAATTTTCTATTTCAAAAATGTATTCCATATCACACCTCTTCCTTTACTTCAATAACTTCTGCTGTAGATTGAGAACCGTAAATCTTGTAAGTTCCGTCGCCATCCATTTTCTTTTCAATAAGCTTCATAGCTTGGCTCACTGTTATAGTAAGCACTAGATAAATTAAGGCTGTGATAAAGAAAACTTCGAAGTATCTTAGATAAGTTCCTGCTGCTGATTTTGAAATAAAGAATAATTCTGAAACAGAAATTACATTTAAAACAGAAGAATCCTTTATGTTTACAATAAATTCATTGCCCACAGACGGGATAATATTTCTTACAGCTTGAGGAAGTACAACTTCTGTCATAGTTTGCCAATGAGTCATACCTATGGAAAGTGCTCCTTCAGTTTGACCCTTGTCAACAGAAATAATTCCACCCCTTATGATTTCAGCCATGTAGGCACCTGTATTTACAGATACAATAATAAGGGCTGAAGGCATGGCTGCCATATTTAAGTTAAAGTATTGTAGAGAGCCATAGTAAAACATCATGGCTTGTACCATCATAGGCGTTCCCCTAATTACTTGAATGTAAACTGTAATTATGGCATTTACAACTTTTAGAAGTCCCCTCTTAAAGGCTGAAGATTTTTTATTTACTTTTATAGTTCTTATAATTGCAATTAAAAGACCTATTAAGAAACCAATTAAGGTGCCTATAACGGCAATTATAATGGTATTAAGAGTTCCATCAAGAAAGAGGGAACCATATTCCTTTATTAAAAATCCAATCCATCCAAAAAAACTTTCTGGCATCTTTTTTCTCCTATGCTTTATTCGCTAAGTGGTTGATTAGCCACAGCTTCTTCCATTATGCTTTGTCTTTCATCTTCAGAAATTTTTGAAAGTGCGTCGTTAACTTTGTCTAAAAGTTCTTGATTTCCCTTTTTAACTCCAACTGAAATAGAAGTGTCTTCAGTTGAAGCTTCAAAGCCCTTGCCTTCTTCAAATTCTACAAAAGTTAAATCATTATTTGCAGAAGTAGCAGAAAGTGCGCCTGGTCTTTCAGAAACATATCCGTCAATCTTTCCACTTCTAAGGGCAACTATCATAGCTGGGAAAGTTTCAAGAGCTGTTGACTTATTTACACCTTCGATTTGATCAATTACATCATAGTGGAAAGTGTTAAGTTGTCCAGTGATGTTTGCTCCCTTAAAATCTTGGATTGATTTTGCATTTGCATAAGGAGAATCCTTTTTAACTACAATTACAAGGTCTGATGTGTAATAAGTGTTGGAGAAGTCAATAGTTTCTTTTCTCTCAGCAGTTGGACTCATACCTGCAATAATAAGATCAATCTTGCCAGAAGTTAGGGCAGGAGTAAGACCATTCCATTCAGTTTTTACAATTTCAAGTTTCTTGTCCATGGACTCAGCAATTTTCTTTGCGATTTCAACATCGTATCCACCAGCATAGCCGCCAGTTGAAATTGCATAGCCATGTTCCTCACCAGTTTGTGTCCAGTTAAAAGGTGCATAGTCACATTCCATTCCAACTTTTAAAGTGTCAGAATCTGCTGGTGCCGCAGCTGAACCTCCGTCGCCCTTTGGATTACAAGCTGTTAAAAACATTGTGCTTGCTAAAGCACCTACCACTAAAACTTTTGCTACATTCTTTCTTAAATTCATGATATACCTCCGTAAATTCTCGGTGGCTATAAAAAGTAATAAAAAAAACAGTCTGGAAAACCAAACTGTTAAAGATGTCTAAATATAAGACAAAGTATTTAACTTTAGATAGCTCCCCACATATTTGTGACAGTCATGCAAATATTGTTTGCATGCCCAGCATATTAACTTACCATTAATACACTTCGGCGAAATTTCCTTTCATCTTTCTTCACTGCATGGTCTTGCTCTAAAAGATTACTGATAAAGTCCGCTCCTCTATCGTATTTTTCAATACAATGTATTTAATTGTTTCATCAATTATATATAGGAGCCTAATAAAAGTCAAGGACTTTTTTTCTTTAAATTTTTTTATTTTTCTCCTAAAATTTATTACTTTATTTATATTCTCAAGCTGCAAAAAAATTTTTAGGCTCCTAACATTTTGACATAGAGCCAATTAGAAGAAATGTCCCCTATAAATTATAGGTTACATTCCGCTTAATATATTGTTAAATTTGTCCATGTTTACGGATTCAATTCATTGGCGAATCCCTTTTTTATAATAATTACATAATCTATATACTTAGTTTTAAAAACCTTTCTAACTTTGTTACATATTGCAAAGAGTTTTCTTTATTTTCTGATGCTATCAACATAGCTATTGTATCAATTAAAGAAATTGTAGCCACTTGACAATTTTTATAAAATACAGATTTTGTGCTGCACAATATTGTATAATCAACCATTTCATCAATTCCTATATCTTCAATACTATTAAAAAGTAGTATTTTGCTTGTTTCTAATTTGCTTAACTCTTCAATTAAAGTTATGGATAATTTAGTATATCTAGGAAAAAGGAAAAAAATTATTACAGAATTTTCCTCTATATTATTTATGTTTTCTGGAAATAGTAAGCTTCCATCTCCATTTAATATTTCTACTTTTGGTAAAATCGTTATTAGTCTTGTATACATATAGTGGGCTAGTGCATAAGACTCTCTCAGACCAATGACATATACTTTTTTACATGAAACTATTTCTTTTACTACATCTTTTGTAACATCAACATCAAGCTTTTCGTAAGTTTCAATAATATTATTTATAGAATTATTCATTGCGTTTATTAGCATATCGTTATCCATTTTTTTTTGTTCTTGTTTTATTATTTTCTTTTCAAACTTTATAGGTAAGCTTAATTCGGATAATATAATCTTATTGATATATTCTTGCAAATCCTTATAACCTTTGAAATTAATTTTTTGACAAAATCTAACTATTGATGCAGTACTAACACCAATATTTTTAGACAATTCTAATACAGTGCTATAGGCAACAATTTCAGGATTATTGTTTATATAAAAATAAATATCTTTTTGTTTTTTTGTTAACTTTTCAATAGTCCCTGTACTTACTTTCAAATCTATTTTCACTTTTTCCACCTTTGTATTAATTCTATGCATTCTCTTTAGAAACATTAAACATTAATACAATTATAGCAGAAATTATTATAAAAATTACTCCTAAAAGCATTTTTAGATTAGTTTTTTGACCTAAAAAAAATGTCCCAATAAATACACTTATTACTGGTTCCAGTGTACTTAATATTGAGGTGTCTTTTGCACCAATAATCCTTATACTTTTTTGGTAATAGAGTATTCCAAAGAATAAAATTAAAAGAGAATAAATTATCGAGAATAGAATAAAATTTTTGTCCAAAATAAAGAAAAACTCTCCCTTTACTAAACATAAAATTAGTGCTGTTAATGAAGTTGAACTTGCTGTAAAGAAAGATAATTTATAAGAACCCATTTTGGTTAATCCACTTAATTCAAAATAAATTGAATAAATTGCAAATGTGATAGCCGATAAAATGGCTAATACTACACCATAAATATTCGCCTCTCCTTTTATATCAATTAATAATACTATTCCAATTGAAGCTGAAGCTAAAGATAGAATTTCATTAAGTTTGACTTTGGTATGTGATATTATAATGTGTGTAATTGCTATAATTACAGGATATAGAAAGTGCAATGTTGTTGATACGCCTGAATTAATATAGGTATATGACGCAAATAAAAATATAGGTGTTAATATGAAATTTAATGATAAAAACATTAGTTGCTTAAGTTCTTTTTTTGTATACGTTAATTTACCTTTGCTTTCCTTTAATGCAAGCACATATAAAACTAGAGCTGAATAAAAAAATCTATAAAAAACTGCTGATAAACTATTACATCCATAATTATACATTACAATTGTCATAAAAGGCATTAATCCAAAAATAGATGCTGATATAATAGCATACATGAAATTTTTTTTCTTCATACTGTCTCCTTTGTGAATCTACCATTTTTAATATATTTAGTTACTAAATGGGCGAATAAATCGCCCATTTAGCTTCTTTTTATTAAACACCTGCTGGTTTATCCCATAAAAGTAGTTTCTGTCCAATATTTTTCTCTAGTGCACGTTTGTATATTTCAAAAGACCAGCCCAAATCAAATACTGCTTGTCCACCTGAGATAAAGTGCGTAAACCTTTTTTTATTTCTAGTATATGTTTCTTCTTTTAATGCTATTTCGCCTAAAGTTTTAAATTCATTAAGATCAGGCAATTCTTTCCTATCAACCAATGAGTATATATTACCCCCCATAATTTCCTTATAGGTATTTTCCGCATCGCCTGTTCTTTTTGCATCTTCCATGTATGCCTTATGCATCAAAGGATTATCTAGAACAATATCAGAATTTAGCCAATAATCATCAGGCGCTGTCATACCACCAGTCTGTAGTATTAATGCCCCTTCTTTTAAAAACTCAGGATTTATATTTACAGGTCTAAGTCTAGATGCCGCAACACTGATTATGTCAGATTCTTTTAATGCTTCTTCAGTTGATTTTGCAACAATCCCTTTTACTCCAAATTCTTTTTCCATTTGTTCAATTAGATGCTTTGATTTGTCTTCGAATAAATCATAAATTACTAGTTCTGTAATAGATTTAGATTCAGTTAATATACTTCTTATACAAGCTCTACTTATTGGACCTGCACCAATTGCAGCTAATCTTGTTGAGTCTTTGTTTCCTAGATGTCTAACCCCTACGGCAGGTGATGCTCCTGTTCGCATAGAGCTTATTAAATTCGCTGACATTATAGCAAGTGGAGCCCCTGTAATTGCGTCATTTAATACAACCATAAGTATTGATCTAGGTAATCCTTTTTCAATGTTATCAACATTAGATCCATACCATTTTTCACCACAAATTCCAAATCTTCCACCTAAATAAGCGACCATAGCCATAAATCTTCTATCTGGACCATCTAGTGGCATATTTTTAAACTTGCTTTCTTTTGGAAATTGAAGCTTTACTCCATGCGAGTTTCCGTTTACTCCTCCCATAAGGTAATCCCCTTGTCCTATTATCTTATATACTTCGTCAATAATGTCTATACATGATGAAATATCTTGCACTCCTGCCTTAATCATATCTTCTTCAGATAAGTATAAAAACTCTACTCTAGCTGTCATATTAATCCTCCTTTGTAATATATGTGTGTGTTCTTCCCCACACGCCTGTAATTCTATATATAATCATACATATGATTATACCTAATAAATAAATTAAGCCTACTTTTAGCGAACCAAATTTGACTATCAATCCTGGTGTTATTGATGTCAATAGTCCTCCACCTATGAAAGGACTGGTGAATGGTGCTCTACCTGCATAGACTTCTGTTACGCCTGATTTGAAATCTGGATCACATGCTCTTAAAAGGAGTAAACCTGTTGCGGCTACGCCACAAAAAGTACCAAATAATACTATGGTATTTTCAAACCAGTTATTTTCAAATGATTTTCTGCCAATATATTGAAACCAGAATAGCATGCATACAGCCATTAGTACTTGTTGAATTATTAATGGTACAGCATATTCTATGACTACTGGGACATTAACTGATGCAATCGCTCCAGCAACTAAAAAATCCATTGCTGTTCCTTGTATTCTACCTAATGTATTTTTATCAATATAGTCTCCATATCCGATTTTATTAATTAATATATTAACAATCATGCCACCGAATAATGATGTTACAAACCAAGCAACTGAGAAATTAATTAATGATTTTATTAATTTATTTATTATCCAGCCTATCAATATTGCTAAACCTAACATAGAAAGGTGAAAAGCTAATGAATCTACAACTGAAGAACTAACTGTGTTTTTCATTCCAACTGGTGCTTCATCAACTCCAAAAAGTTCTCTTTCATCATCTGAAAAAGTTCCTGTATAGTTTTTTATTAGCTTAGCTTCTCCATTTCTTACAGCAATATTAATTAAAACGGTCCCGACAATAATACCAAAAGCAAGACCAACAGTAGCTGATGTAAGAGATAGTGAAGCTCCATCTGGAAATCCTAATTCTTCAAAAACTTGACCCATGCCTCCTGCTGTTCCATGTCCACCAGCCCAACCTTGTTCAACTATTGATCCAAATAATGGATTAACTTTAAAAACAGGTGTTAAGAATAATGCACATAATAAGATTGGAACTGCATACTGCAAGAAAGATGCAGAGAATGACCATAAGATTGAACCTGTAACATCTTTCATTAAACTTTTTTCTGGTTTAGAAATTTTGCCCATCATCATTGGTGCGAAAACAAGAACTATTAATCTGCCAGATAATGCAGACCAAAATGTAGTCATTTCTTTCGGTATCACTCCAAGAAAAAACGGTCCCAAAATAAGCCCTATAACTCCCGCTATTAAAGATGAAGGTATATGCCACCTTTTTAAAGCAATTATTTTAGACCTTATTATAGTACCTAATAACAATAAAATTCCTAGGATTGATAAGTAAATAAATATAGAATCTAGGTGTTGTCCGTTAAACTCATTAATTGGAATCATAAAGTCCCTCCTTTTCCATACATAAATTATTTTTTACAAGATTATATTTTTATAAAACTAGTAATTCAAATCATATAATTCACTCCTTTTATTTTTTTATTTTGTAATTTTTAATACATATGTAACGTTTATTACAATAATATATATATCATTGTTTTAAATTTATGTCAATACTTTTTTATAATTTTAATGCATTAAAATTTTTTATTTTTGTAGATTGTAAAATGAAGTTAGCCGAATAAAACTAAAAAAGTCATGTAAACTTTGTGATATATTAGTAATGACTAAAAAACTAGATTCACAAAGGAGAATTACATGCCTTATAAAAATATTAGCACAAATATAAACATTAAATGAAGCCATCTTTCAGAAAAAGAAATGATTTTAATAGAGCCGTATAAAGGAGAAGGATATAGCAATCGACAAATTGCTAAAAAATTGGGGAGATGTCATCAAACAATAAACAATGCAGTAAAAAAAGCTAGCGTTATTCAAAAGAGACAAGTAGTTCAAAAAAACTAAGTTTATGTTTATGAAGATGTAAAATACTTCGCTGACCTTAATCATAGAATATATCTTGAAAATAGAAAAAATTGTGGAAGAAGACCTAAATTTTTAACGTGTGAAAAATTTTTAAATTGGGTAGATGAGAAGATTCTTAAAGAAAAGTTGTCTGTTGACGCCTGCGTAGGTTATGCAAAAAGAAATAAGCTTTTTAATGACAATGAAATCCCATCAGTAAAAACATGTATAACTGGATAGATAAAGGTCTGTTGAAAACAAAGAATATAGACCTGGCGCTTAAGCTAAAAAAGAAAACCTAACAAGAACAACAAAAAGAAGGCTCTATAATATCTGTTGGGGAGTAAATCTCTAACAGATATTTTTATATAAAAAAATTGCACTTATACGCATTT